>JACQYX010000106.1:0-1578 GCA_016207985.1 Ignavibacteriales bacterium
AATTTCTTCCGCCCTCTTAGCGTCCTCTTCCGACGTATACAGATCGGCGCCATGCCCGCTCAATAGATCTGAGCCGCCGCCGGCTGCTGCGCCGGGGAATCCATAATCAGGTGCTTTGATCATCGAATGGATCCCTTCGGCTTCCAGCGTTTGCTGTGCCATCTCGGCATACATGCGGTTGGGGAAGTTTTTGACTAAAATCAATTTCGAGTTCATAGTTTTTCCTTTTGTTTGATGTGCGACTCACCTTCAAGAGAGAGTTAACACTGGAGGTGAGTCGCACATACGCACTTCATTAAACAAACTTTGCCAGCTCTTGTGCCGAAGCTTTCTCAATATCTGCATGTAAGCTATTGCCATTCGCATCCATAGTAACGATCACCGGAAAATCCTTCACTTTCAAATGCCACATCGCTTCGGGAATTCCGAATTCCATCAAATCAACTCCGGTAACTTCGGTGATACACTTCGCATAATACTGAGCCGCACCGCCGATGGCATGGAAATAAACCGCACCTTGCTCTTTCAACGCTGCCAATGTCTTTGGTCCCATACCGCCTTTACCTATAACTCCACGCAATCCAAACTTCTTAATAACCTCTCCTTGATACGGCTCTTCTCGAATGCTCGTTGTTGGTCCGGCTGCGTTCATAAACCATTTATCTCCGCCTAAGGCGGATTGCTTTAGTGCAACAGGTCCGCAATGATAGATGATTCCACCTTTTAAATCTACTGGAGAATCGTGACTAATCAGATGATGATGCAGTGAATCGCGACCTGTGTGCATCTCACCATTGAGTAAAACAACATCACCCACTTTCAGACTGCGAACTTGTGCTTCAGAGAGCGGAGTTGTGAGAGAAACCTCACGACCAGTTAACGGCAGAGCTTCCGTCTTTGCCATCTTCATAACAGGTGTCCCGCCTATGGCGGGTGTATCGTCTTTGTAAAGCCAATGTTTAATCTTTCCTGTGGAAGTATCAAGCACAACACCCAACCGCCTGAATGCCCAGCAATCGTATGCGACCGAAACAAAAAAGCTCGCAGGCAATCGATTGTACGCACCGATCTTACATCCGATTAGTGTCGACTTCCCGCCGAAACCCATCGTCCCGATTCCAAGTTTGTTTGCTTGCTCCATAATATCTTGTTCAAGCTTTGCAAGCTCCGGATTTGGATTGATATCGTCCAATGTTCTGAACAACTGATGCTTCGCCAAAGAGTAACCCGCAGTTCTATCACCGCCAATTCCAACACCGATAGCACCTATGCTGCAACCATAGCCTTGTGCCTTCCAAACTGCATGAAGAACACACTTGCGTACACCGTCAAGGTTTCTATCTGCCCGACCTAAATGATCAAGTGCGCACGGAACCGAATATTGTGTATTCATATTTTCACATCCTCCACCTTTGAGAAGTAGACGAACCTCTATCTCATCTTTATCCCATTGCTCGAAATGGACAACAGGCGTTCAAGGTCCGAGATTATTCCCGCTATTCTTACCAGTCAGTGAATCCACAGAGGGTGGACGCAGCTGTCGCTGCTGGGTCGCTTCTGCAATTGCCTCGTCGATTT
>JACQYX010000106.1:1607-2582 GCA_016207985.1 Ignavibacteriales bacterium
GCGATTTGATTTATACCCGCTGGTGTTTTGATTTCAAATGTCGGCATGCCGGTATCCTGGCAAATCGGTGCGACTTTATCACACGCCATATCGATATTAATTGCAATCGTTTGGAGGGCGAGCATTGCCTGAGTTTTTGGTGTCTCTGATTCGATTGCCTGAGAAATAGTTCTGCGGACATCGGGTGGAAGATTGGATGAAGTTTCAGCTATCAGCTTGAACATGTTTTCTTTGAAGTGCATCATGGGAATTCTCCTTTGGGATTAATTCAATAAACTTATGGGTTGACGGTCTTTGAGAATAATTTATGAATGTTTGAATATACAAAATGGTGGGGGGAGATTCAAATAAATGTCTGAACCGCTGATAGGTCTGATAAAATGATGATCATGATGTTTGCATTGTGGATTTGAGCTCATTCTACGTTCATCCGTTGTGTTCCATTCTCAAGATCGATCGTTTGGCTATTGCCAATAGTGTGATGACGAATTGATAGTTATGAAGAAATGATGCTTATGATGTTTTTATTGTTTGTTTAAGTTTATGTTTACGCTCGTTGGTCAGTCTCTTAAACTCAAGCTTTTTTGTACCAAAGTTAATTAGCAAGCCGACTTCTAAATAGAAAGCTTCCAAATAATTAAGTGTCTGAGCGAGGTGTACATCTTCTAATAAAGTCAATGCTTTCAACTCGACCAATACTTTCCCTTCCACCATAAAATCTACTCGGCGTGTCCCAATTTCTTGATTGTCATAAAATATTGGCATTTCCTGTTCTCGCGCAAATTCTAATCCTTCTTTTTGCATCTCTATCGCCAATGCACGTTGGTAAATAACTTCTTGAAATCCGTTGCCAAGCGTGCTATGAACTCTCATCGCACATCCAATGACTTTTTCCGTTATTGCAGAATATTTGTATTCTTCCTTTATCATATCACCAATTATTATCATTTCATTGGCAGTATCAGCGGTATCAGC
>JACQYX010000107.1 GCA_016207985.1 Ignavibacteriales bacterium
ATTAAAACCGCTCAGGATGGAACCGGGATCGTAATTTGTAGGATTCATCATCGCGAGCATGTTAAATGTGTAAATCTTCTCACCTGTTGCAGGATCAACAACAGAGACGCTAAAATAGAGCGCCAACATTGCAAGTAATATTAAGACACTGCCAAACAATGTGTACAGAAAGAATTTTATTGCGGCATATTCACGTCGAGGACCGCCCCAAACTCCAATTAGGAAGTACATTGGCAGCAGCATGACTTCCCAAAACACATAGAATAAAAAGAAGTCGAGCGATACAAAAACACCCATCATTCCTGTATCAAGAAGCAGTAGCAATGCAAAGTAACCTTTCAACGATTTCTCGATCCCCCACGATGCAAAAACTGCAATGAAAGAAATAAGAGCAGTCAGAATCACCATCAGCACGCTTAACCCATCGATCCCCAGGAAGTAATCAATGTGGATTCTTCCGAACCATGCGACCGACTTGATGTCAATCCATGTCCCCTTCTCAAGAAATTGGAAACCCTCTTGAGTATTAATACCAGACAGACCTCGATCGAAATTCAGATAAATAACAGCGGCAAGTATCACTTGCAGCGCTGTGAAGAACGCTGATGACCAGCGTATAGCGTTCTTATTTTCTTTGGGGAGAAGTAGAACGAGAATCATTCCTATAATTGGCAGGAATGTTATCCATGATAAAATACCGATTCCGAAAAAATTCATAATAATAAATCCTATAACTTTTTAAAAATCCACAATCATTCAACATTAAAATGGAGTCCGCCTGAGGCGGATGGATTAATTAAGAGGTTCACCAAAAACTACACCAATCTCCCAGCAATCCATATTTTGGATATTTAAAAACTCCATTTCAGTTGCATTTTCTGTACAAAAATATTCTAATATTTATCTTATTCTAATTTTATTTTTTGTCACAACTACAAGTCTACCGATAATATCTTCATCTGTATTATCTTTAAGAAAATTTAAAAGGACTGAATGAACTTCTTTTTCATCTTTTGCCTTCATTCGAAGAACAATTTTACCAGAATAATTTTGGGGTGGATAAATAAGTATATTTGAAAAACCTTTATCGCGTGTTAATAAAATTCGCTTACTTCGGAGAGCTTCTTCAATAACTAAATTATCTGGCTTTTGCAACATTTTAACATCATTTAGGGTCAGGATATCATACCCCTTACTTCGTAAAAGCTGAACAGTTGTAAAGTAGGTACATTCGTCGGCTAAAAATTTCATGCTTCAGCATTCACGATGTGAATATCTTCCGTCTGTATCATTTCATTTGCAAAGTGTATGCAAGCAGCAATATCTTCTCTTGTAATAATTGGGAAGTAATTTTTTATAATTTCATCAAAAGTTTTCCCAGCTTCGAGAAGGTCTAAGACATCTGCTACTATAACCCGCGTATTCTTGATAACTGGTTTTCCATGACAGATTAGAGGATCCACCATTATTCTTGATTGCATAAAGTTATTCCTTTCATTCATTCATCTAAAAACATAAAACAATATCATCACACCGAGTAATACAAAAACTATGTAAGTCTGTACTCGCCCCGTTTGTAATTTCCTGAAGATCATTCCAAAAAATCCTGAGAAATAAGCGACGCCGTTGACAAGTCCATCAACGACATGTAAATCAAATCTACCTGCCCCTGCCCAGAAGAAAAAGAATGTTAGTCCTCCGGTTAAAAGTGCCATAACGATCGCAGTAACAATTGCCTGTTGCACCCAAAACCACTGACCGACAAAGCACGCAACTATAATCGACACAAATCCGCCGAGGATGAGAAAAACAGACGCACTTATCTTTTGCTCTTTTGCATGATCGGTATAACCAAAGACCACAGCCCTCGTCCAGCTCGCGCTTCCGTTAACCATCCCATCAATTATGTTGTTATCGAACCAGCGTAGTATACTAGTTACGGCGTGAGTACCACCAACAACGATAGCACCGTATAGTTCATCAAAGTACCATTTGTTAAGTAAAAACTTATAAACTCCGCTGAATTTTTCTGCTATTGCGTCTGCATTGATTTTCTTCCATTTATAAGTTGCAAAAGCGACGAGAATCCCAAGCCCTGCAACCGATAGTGAGAGGATCATCGCAGGAACATGTGAATGGTGGAGCGCCTCTTCAAAGGTCTCAATCTCAGTTGCACGAACCAATTCAGGAACAACCGACATCGGTCTCTCTATCGCGTGATAGAACCAACCTGATGATGCACCGAACGGATTGAATGAGAAGAATGCGAAAAAGCTGAACACCGCAAAAATTATTAACGGAATCGTCATCGTCTTCGGTGATTCATGAATATGCTCAATTCGATGACCTTCGACATGTTCGCCCAAAAAGGTGATGATAACGAGACGGAACATATAGAACGCTGTCAAGCCGGCAACTAAGAATCCTATGATTGGAATTAGATAATGCCCGGTTATTCCACCAAACGCTAATGTACCCGCGAGGATTTCATCCTTACTTAAAAATCCGGATGTGAATGGAACGCCGCTGATTGCAAGCGTGTACATCAGAAATGTAAAGAAAGTAATCTTCATCTTTTTACCTATGCCACCCATATTTCGGATATCCTGCGGATCGGTATGATGATC
>JACQYX010000108.1:0-2526 GCA_016207985.1 Ignavibacteriales bacterium
GATGCATCATACGGACTTGCATGGACACTGTTCGAACAGAAGAAGTTTTCCCAAGCTGCTTCTGCTTTTAATCGATTCATCACAGAATTTCCGAATGATGGCAGAGTCCTTGATGCAACACTCCGCCAGGCAGATTGTTTCTTTTTCATGGGTGAATATGAAAGGTCGAGTGCATTGTATACTTCGGTCGCCGAGATGAAAAAAGACAGCCGGATAAATGAATATGCTGCATTTCAGATTGCGATGTCGTACATCCAGCGTGGTGAAAGTGAGCGCGGCATCGAGCATCTTCGCAGCTTTTTGATCCGTTATCCTGAATCGCTCTATAATGAAGTGGTTCAATTCAATATTGGATGGACGTATTTCTCGAAGAATCAGTTCAACGAAGCGATTGAGGAATTTCGGAAGCTCCGGTCTCAATATCCTGAGAGTCAATTAATGCCGCGGGTTTATTTCAACATGGGGGATGCATTTTACAATCTTCGTCTATACGATAGTGCACGCGTATACTATCAACGAGTACCGAAGGATTTCCCCTCAAGCCCGCTCGTTACCGATGCACTGCAGGGATTACAATATACATACGAAGCTGAAGGGAAACCGGCTGCCGCGATCGCTCAGATCGATACATTGCTTATCGCTTCTTCCTCGGGAGTTTCACGTGAGGAATTACTGTTGAAAAAAGCCGATATCCTCTTTGGTCAAAGCGATTTCGGTGGTGCAGCCATCGAATATCAAAAACTTCTATCTCTCAATCCAAGTCGTAATGTTCAAGCAAAAACTTATCACCAGCTTGCACGAGCGTATGAAATGGAAAATAATACACAACAGGCGATCAGGTATTATGAAAGAGTCGTTGCAGACTATTCGGACGCTGAGTTTGCCCCAAACGCCGCATTGGCTTTAGGTATTGCACATATCAAGATCAAACAGCATAAACCTGCGGCAGAAGTACTTCAAGAATTCGAACAAAAATTTCCAAACTCTCCATTGTTATCGGAAGTGCGTTATAATTTAGGCATGGTACTGCTCAATCAAAAGGATAAAAAGCCAGCCCTTATTCAATTTCAAAAAGTTATTCAGAACCATCCCGACGATATATTTAGTGATCGGAGTAGACTTCAGATAGCACGTCTTCACATCGCTAAAAAAGAATTTAAAGCTTCGTTAGATACTCTCAACAACCTGATCGCTCGAAGAAATGATGATCTTGCTGCCGAAGCGTTATTAGTTATGGGTGAAAATTATCTTTCACTGAAAAAACCCGCCGATGCGCTTCAGGCATTTAAGGATGTGTATGAACAATATGAAGAATTCCAGTTACTCGTCGAGCGGGCACACCTCGGAGCCGGTGAGTGTTACGTACGCTTGCGTGATCTGAAACTTGCCCGTGCAGAGTTTGAGAAGGTCGTTAACTCTGCCATCGATCCTTCGATTAAAAAAGATGCACAGGAACGATTGAAGAGGTTGCGCCAATGAAGAGAATTTCGCCGTTAGCTATTTTGTGGTTCACATGTTTTGTGTTCGCTCCGGGTCAAGAGCAGCGCACGCTTAAAGATTCAACGGCAATGCCGAAATTGGAGATTCCTGAAATAACAATCGTCGGGAAGAAAGCGATCACGTTGCCTTTCGCGCGCAAAGGTGAGATTTATGACGTGAACCTTTACGAGGCACCACCACCCGATACTACACTTTTGAAACATGAACACATGGCTTCGTTACCAATTGGGGCATTACCTCGATATGAAGAGCCTTTCTTACCATGGCATTTCTCTGCGGAGGGTTCGATCGGAAGTTTTTCAACAGGTCATCTTCGTGCTCTTGTCGATTATAAAGGTAGAAAATGGGGGATCTATGGGAATAGTGGTTTCAGAATGACTAATGGACATACCGATCATTCTTCTGGAAATTCTTTTTTCATACAAACAACTGCCCATTCGCTCGTCTCCACCGATAATGAAATACTCGGAGCGTTTCGTGTTTCTGGTGGTTTCCAATTCATTCACGATAAGTATGGAATGTTCGGTATCAGATCGATTTCCATAGATAGATCTCGAAACAACGTAATTCTCAATACTCGTCTCGCTTCTCTTGAGCGTGAAAAGAACTCGCTTGAATTGGATTTATCCGCAGATATTCTGTCCATAACTGATAAGCATCCATCGGTTGACTATAAATCTTCGGCTGTTTCACCGAAGCTCAGTGCATACTATGGAACACAGATTGAAGAAGTACGGATTTCGACTCAGATAGTGTATGAAAGTTCATCGTTGAATTATGATTATCCTACACAAACACCATCGCTGTTTAAATTTGGAATCGGGGGACAATGGCAGTTAGTAGAAAAATGGTTTCTCGATGTCGGCGGGAATTATTTCGGCGGTTCAGCAAGCGACGGCGGAACAAACTCAATGCTGCTACCGTTCGCAAGTATTAAATGGCAGTTAGCACGAGATCGGGAAGCAAGTTTCTGGTTTAAACCGGAGATGTCACTCAAATCTTATGGTACATTTTCAAAACGGAATC
>JACQYX010000108.1:2559-5867 GCA_016207985.1 Ignavibacteriales bacterium
TCTCACACGTCAGATATCGATCAAACCGGAACGAAAGCCCATTAATTTCGGTGGTTCGTTCTGGTACAATAGTGATAGGTTTTCCATCGAAGTGAATGGAACTGTAATGATCTTGAGAAATAAAGCAATTGAGATTTCCTTTCCGGAATTAAATTACATCGATTATGTTGATGCGAACATATTTATCCTTCAGGCGAATGGGACAGTAAGACCGATAGATAGATTGAAAGTAACATTTTCAAGTATCATCCAGCCATCGTACCTCGATGGAACACACCGTCAGCTTCCGATGATTCCTCTGTTCCAGGTTGGCGGAAGAGCAGAGCTTACATTGAATAGCCCTTTCACTTTTTGGTCTTCTTTAGAATACTGGAGCAATCAGAATATCGATCTGAGTGGAGATCAGACATTGAGAAGCAGATTCCTGCTCGATATCGGAACATTCACAACTATCATTCCGCATACTGTAATGTCATTCGAAATCGACAATCTCCTCAACGATGCGTTTGAGTGGTGGTATAATTACAGCGCACCCGGCAGACTGTTCAAGCTCGAAGCTAAAGTTAATATCCAATGAAAATTATTTCTGCAATAACAGAGATGCAGCGCACTGCTGATGAGGCTCGGCTGCTGGGAAAGAGTATTGCCGTCGTTCCCACGATGGGTTACCTTCATGATGGACATCTGGCGCTTGTACGTATTGCTAAACAGAATGCCGATGTTGTAATCGCAACGTTGTTCGTCAATCCCACTCAATTTGGACCGACAGAGGATTTCAACAAATACCCGCGCGATGTTGAGAGAGATATAAAACTCGCTGAATCTGCAGGTACAGATATTTTATTTGTACCATCACGAGAGGAAATGTATCCGACCGACTATCTCACATATATTGTCATCGAGAAGATAACAAGCGTACTTGAAGGCAAATTCCGCCCAACACATTTCCGTGGAGCTGCCACGGTTGTTGCCAAGCTATTCAATATCACCAAACCGCATATTGCCGTTTTCGGTCAAAAAGATGCACAACAAGCAATTGTTATTCGCCAATTAGTGAAGGATTTGAATTTTGATATAAAAATAATAGTTACCCCAACCATGCGAGAGCAGGATGGACTTGCAATGAGTTCAAGAAACATGTATCTTTCATCAACAGAGCGGAAAGAGAGTACTGTGCTGTACCAATCTCTCCAGCTTGCAAAACGGCTCATCGATAACGGTGAGCGAAGTTGTTCGAAGTTAATTTCTGAAATGACCAAACTAATTACATCAAAATCATCTGCAAGTGTAGATTATATATCGATTGCAAGTGCCTCGACGCTGCAAGAATTTTCAAATCTCGAAACCGGAGATAACACGCTTATCTCTCTTGCAGTTCGCATCGGTTCTACCCGTCTCATAGATAATATTCTTCTCACCATCTAAATTAAGCCCATGCCCGATTCTACAAAACCAACATCATTAGCTGTTATCATTATGGCTGCCGGGAAAGGGACACGGATGAAAAATCCTGAGAAAGCGAAAGTGATGTACGAAATCTGCGGCAAACCCATGGTCGAGTATGTCGTTGATTTAGCGAGCAAACTCCAGGCAAATCGGACGTTGCTTGTCATCGGCTGGCAGAAACAATTAGTGGTCGAGCATTTTTCGAAGTTGAACTATCAAGTCGAGTTCGTCGAACAGAATGAACAGCTTGGAACGGGACATGCGATTCTTCAAACGATGGAACCCCTGGCGGATTTCGTCGGCGATGTTTTGGTGTTATCGGGTGATGTTCCGCTGTTGACTGAGAAAACTGCTAAAGCTCTGATCGGGTATCATAGAGCAACCGAAGCAGTTGCAACAATTCTCACCGCCGAACTGGACGACCCGACCGGCTATGGACGTATTGTTCACAACGAGGATGGAAGTGTCAAGAAAATTGTTGAGCACAAAGATGCATCGAAAAAAGAGCTATCGATCAAGGAAATAAATTCTGGTATCTATGTGTTCGATAAGGAAAAGCTTTTCGAGTGCCTGCCAAAGATTAAGCCGAATAATGTTCAAAAAGAATATTATCTGACAGACGTTTTTGAATTATTCTGGAAAAACGATTGGCGGGTTTCTGCCGTTAAAGATATTGATGCGGTTGAAGTTATGGGGATAAATGATCCTAAACAGTTAGAAGATGCGCAGAATATAATGTCGGTAAAGGCAACACTCTGATTGTTTGACAATCACCCTCTTTTTCTTTATAATTACTATGTGGTCTGAAAGGTATCGTATGAAAAATATATGCTTAGTTTTAGTAATATTATTATTCTCATCTGTTGTGGCTCTGGCTCAATTCAAGTCGCAGGCAGAACAGCCAAGTGTGGCACAATCATTAGTTCGCCCAACCAGCATTAACAGTTTTTTCGGTCTCCTCAATCCGAATAACTTCATGATGAGGCATAACATTTCTTTGAGCTATATGTCGTTCGGTGGAACAGGCCTCTCAGTTGCTTCTTATACGAACAGTATGTTCTACAAAATTTCCGATCCCCTCGATGTGCGCTTCGATGTTACACTCCAAGGATCGCCGTTTGGACAGTCGAATTATCAAAACACGTTTAGCGGTTTGTACCTGAGTCGTGCTCAATTGAATTATAAACCGTGGGAAAATTTTTTAATAAAGTTTGAGTACAATCATCTCCCGCTGAATTACTACGGATTGAGCAATCCATGGTACACTCCATATTCATACCCATTCTAGAGAGGACGAATAAGCGGCGTTGAGTCTCGTATTGTCTTTTAAAATGAATTTATCGACTACCGGGTTGGTCTTATTCAATTGGCTGACTCGGTTTTTATTTTTACCTACTCAAATTGAGGAAAAAAAATCATCCCAATGATAGAAGAACACCACGAAGAAAACCAACCAAACAGCAACACACCAAAATCTTGGAATCTTGTCAAGCGTATTATCAGTGTTGTTATAATTGTGCTGATATTGGTGATTGGTTATTTCGGTTATGGTTACATTTCACGATTGAGCACTAAGACGAGTGATGATAATGTTGAAAACAAACCGCTTCGAGTTCTCCAGCTCGATGTTCTCAACGGCTGTGGAGTAAAAGGAATTGGAGCGAAGTTCACCGATTTTCTTCGCACGAAAGGTTTTGATGTAGTTGAAAGTAAAAACTACAAATTGTTTCAGATTCCCCAAACCGTGGTGGTAGCTAGAATTGGCGACCTCGCTGCTGCCCGGTGTGTTGCATCTGCATTTGGGTTGAGGGAGAATAACATCGTTTATCATATCAACCCGGATTATTTCGTTGATGTTTCTG
>JACQYX010000109.1 GCA_016207985.1 Ignavibacteriales bacterium
AACGACTCGAAATCATGCTTGCCTAAAATTACTTTTACGGCTTGCCGCATCAGCTCGACATCTAAACGATATTTAACGAGCCACGAGAAATGCCGCATCAATGCCGAAGGATTTTTTGTTATCAAGTATGAATAATATCGCTCTTTGGCACTGTAGCGAGCGTGGAAATCTATCGGTACTTCCTCAACTTCATGTATGACTATATCATCGGGAAGAAGTCCGTTCAATCCGCTTCTGATTTCATGAAGATCGAGCTTTGTTTCCGTTCTGAAATTTGCCACCTGCCCGCGAGCGTGAACCCCGGCATCCGTCCTTCCGGCACCGATTAAATTTACTTCCTCCTGAAGTATATTTTTTAGAACAGACTCGATCTCACCCTGAATACTCTTACCATTCTCTTGCCGCTGCCATCCGACGTAGCTCCTGCCGTCGTATTCGATAAGGAGTTTTATGTTACGCATTCTTTAACACGTTTTTGAGAACGATATCATAATGCCATGTGGATTCATGATTCCACCTTGGACATTCGCATGTATATCGAGTAAGCTACTTTGCTGTAAATTATTATTGTGCGATTTCGCACTCATCGCCGCATTGATTGCACTGACAAGATGGTTAACACCGATTGCGGCTGCAACAAAACTGACGTTGTTGAATGCCTGATCGCTCGATACCCGCAGATCACGATAATACTCCCGATTTGATTTGCTGTCCCAGTTCCAAGTCATCGAGGAATACTCATCATACATCTTATATGGCTGCCGATTTCGAAGCATGTCTTCATTATATTCCCAGATACTCTGATAATCACCGATATCGACAAAATAATCATCGCTTTTACCGGCGGCCATAACTCCTGCATGTTGAGTGGCAAAATCTCGAGCGTCGTTCTGAACCCACGTTCCATATCTATCGAAACCGATAAGCGTAATCCAGAGCAAACCTTCGGCGATAGTAAAATATTTCCCTTTCGAATAATTTCCGACATACATTTCACCCATCCCGGGGATTAAGAATGAGTACAATGCTGCTAAGGTAACACTCTTCTCTCCATCTGTTTCGTATGTAGTGTGGGATGGGAATAATTCTACTGGGCAAAGATCGTTTTTAAATTTACTCTCAAAAGCTCTCTCGGGATTTTCACCCCGAAATGTTTGTCCAAATCCAATATTTATCGTGATGAGTAAAAGGATAAGTGATTTCATTATAGCTCCATGTTGTTAAGTGCTTATTAGTACTTCATCGGATTTATTAACTGATAGCATTTGAGATATATGATTGATCCTTTCACCTAAACAAATATTCTTTTGGACTGTTGTTATTATGACGTTCTTAATTTGGTTTATCAGCGAGCGATCGCCGATTGTTTCCACTCGGATGTAGTTCGATGTTAATCCCGATATTCGATCGTTGTGTAGAGTTCCTTCAAAAAGAACCGGCAAGCTCATACCGACGAATGAAGAATAGAAATCATATTTCTTTTTCTCTCCTAAACGACGAAGGATTTCATTTCGTTCATGACGTATTCGAGGTTGAACTGCATCGGGCAATTTAACCGCCGCGGTTTTAGGTCGCTCGGAATATGTAAACACGTGCAGGTAACTTATCGGTAACTCAACAAGGAAATTGTACGTTTCGTTAAACATTTCGTCAGACTCACCCGGAAAACCTACGATTACATCAACACCGATTGCGGCGTTTGGGTCTTTCATTTTTATATATTCAACAACATTTCTAAAATCATGTGATAAGTATCGCCGCCTCATCTTCCGGAGGATTGTGTCGCTTCCACTTTGAAGCGGTATATGGAAATGGTTGCAGAATTTTTCCGATTCAAGTATAAAGTTTATCAATTCTTGGGGAAGTAGATTCGGCTCGATTGAGCTAATGCGAAATCGTTCTACGCCATCCACATCATCGAGTTCTCGTACAAGCTTGAGTAAATTTGATCCGACCGTTCTGCCGTAATCACCTATGTTGACACCTGTAAGGACAATTTCCTTATGACCCTGTGTAGCAATACGTCGAGCTTGATGAACTATATCCTTTGCAGGAATGCTGCGGCTTTCCCCTCGTGCGAGCGGGATCGTGCAAAATGCACAAGTGTAATCACAGCCGTCTTGAATTTTTAGAAATGCTCGGGTTCTTCCGCCGACCTCTGAAGAGAATGCGGGGACTGCATCATGCAACTCATCTACGCAAGAGACAAACACGTCGGGGATCGATTTCTTTTTAAACTCGCCGGCATATTTGAAGATATTGAACTTCTCTTCAGAGCCAATAACGAGATCAACTCCATCGATAGCTGCTATCGCTTCGGACTGGAGTTGAGCATAACATCCTGCAATTATTATATATGCATCGGGAGAATGACGAAGGATTCTGCGAACGATCTGGCGACATTCACGCTCTGCCCTCTCAGTGACACTGCATGTGTTCAGCACGACTACGTCAGCGGGCTGATCGAAATCAACAACCTCGAAGCCGTGATCGAGAAACTGCCGACCGATGGTCGAGGTTTCGGCAAAATTTAATTTACAGCCGAGTGTATGAAATGCAACTTTATTCATGGTTCAAAATACAAAGAGTTGCCCAAAAAGACAACTCTCTGTATAATTTTCAACGTAAACGAGATCACACCATGAAGTCAGATGTTGGGGGCTCTGTAAATTCTTCAGGTGGTGCTTCGATTGGTTTCGGTGGCATCTCAGCGACTTCTTTTAAAGTCATCGGCGGCAGCTTATGTTTCGCCACGTACTCATCTATCGTTTTTTGTTCTTTATGTTTCAGATATTCAACGGCGGAAAGCACAATTTTTTTGCTATCCTTATCGAATTCCACAACATTTAATGGAATTTCATCGTTCACATGGAATGCCTCTGCGATGTTTTTTAAAGGTGTCATCGATAGCTGGGATGCCGGAACAAATCCATCTACCCCGAACGGAAGCTCGACGATTACACCTTTCTCGATAAGCCGCACGATTTTACCACTGGTCTCAGTTCCGACCTTATATGCCTCGGCAAAGCTATCCCAAGGATTCTCTTTTTGAAGCAGCGTGAGCCATGGATCCGGCTCGAGCTGTTTCATGCCGAGTGATATTTTTTTGTTTTCTTTATCCAAACTGAGTATGATCGCATCGATCATCTGTCCCATCGATACCATTTGAGATGGATGTTTGATATGCTGTGTCCAGCTCATCTCGGAGATATGAATCAAGCCTTCGATGCCTTTTTCAATTTCAATGAATGCACCATAATCGGCAAGTGAAACTACCTTTCCGGTCACCTTCGTCCCGACTGGGTATTTGTCTTCAATATTCTCCCACGGATGAGGCTGCAATTGTTTCAAGCCCAAAGATATCCGCTTCTTCGTTTCATCAAAATCAATCACAACCACCGTAATAGATTGATCCAATTTAACGACTTCCGAGGGATGATTGATTCGACCCCACGAAAGGTCGGTAATGTGGACGAGTCCATCGACACCACCTAAGTCGACAAATACTCCGAAATCGGTTATGGCTTTTGCTGTTCCTTCGAGAATCTGTCCCTTCTCGAGACTGTTGAGTATTGCGCTACGTTGTTCGTGCATCTCGGCTTCGATGAGTACTTTATGACTCACGACTACATTTTCATTCGGATGATTTATCTTGGCAACTTTAAACTCCATGGTTTTACCGATAAACTGATCAAAATCACGGACGGGTTTGATGTCAATTTGTGAGCCGGGAAGAAATGCATCTAATCCCATAAGATCAACTACTAAGCCGCCTTTTATTCTTCGAGTAATTTTCCCTTGGAGCACTTCACTCTTGTTGTACGCATCGACTATTTTCTCCCAGGTCCGCATGAAATCTGCTCGTTTCCGAGAAAGTACAAGTTGGCCATCCTTGTTTTCAACACTTTCGAGAAAAACTTCAATCTCATCTCCGGGTTTAAGCTCATCAATGTTTGGGAACTCTGTGATTGACACTAATCCCTCCGATTTGAATCCGATATCGATAGCGACACTATTATCGGTGATCGCTACGATCATCCCTTTTACAATTTGTGATTCTTGAATATTAGTGAATGTTCTTTCGTAGAGCTGCGATAATTCTTTGTACTCTTGCTCTGAATATTCCCGCTCTTCGATGTTGGCAAGACTGAATCGTGATTTCCCGGGTTTGCCTTGTTGATTAATTATTGGTGCCTGAGAGGCGTCCGTTTTTGTTCCCTGTTGAAGGATGGTATCCTTGTGCTGTTCTGCCATTAAATCTCCTAAAATGTGACTAATAACATTTATAAAAATGTTCAAAGCGTATCGTGCCAAGTGTCAGTCATCAGAAACACTCGTGGACACGACGCTGCTTTGATGGTTATGTATATCGTAATTTATCGATGACTTGAAAAACTTTTATCCCGTTATCGGTTTAGAAACATTATTCATCATTTCGATTTTCGATTTTATTCGTTCCATCAACCATTGGGGTGTCGAGGTGGCTCCGCTGATTCCAACCGTTTCAACATTGTTGAACCAATCTATCTGCAGCTCAGACTCATTCTCAACAAAAAAAGTGCTTGGATTTGCCTCCTTGCAGATGTTAAAGAGCACTTTACCGTTCGAGCTTGTTCTGCCCGCCACGAATATCATTACATCATTTTGTTTTGCAAACTCTTGTAGTTTTTTATCTCTTCCGAATACTTGCCCGCAAATTGTATCTTTTGCATGAAACTCTAATGCTTGTTCCTCGAACGTTTCTACAACCAATTCTTTAATTCTTCTCTGAAATTCTTCCTTCAAACGATGGAACGTCGGTT
>JACQYX010000274.1 GCA_016207985.1 Ignavibacteriales bacterium
CCTTAACGTTTCAACCAATTAGAGATTATTTTTCTCCCGTCCTTCGTCATAATTGATTCTGGGTGAAACTGAACTCCCTTAACATCAAAATCTTTGTGTGCAATTGCCATTATCGTTCCATCTTCTGCTGCGGCGGTTACTTTTAAACATGAAGGTAATGATTCTGCCGATACCGCCCATGAATGATAAAGTCCAACCTCGAACGCCTCTGGCAATTTTTGGAAGAGGTAATCTCGCTCATCTAATATTTTGATTTTCTTACTTACGCCGTGGGCGACTTGGGGTAACTGGACGAGACGACCACCAAACGCTTCGGCAATCGCCTGATAACCAAGACAAATCCCAAGAATACTTTTTGTTTTCGAGTACGACTTGATAAGACGCAGAATCTCCCCTGCCTCAGCCGGGATACCTGGACCCGGAGTGCTCAGGATTTTATTGTAATATTCAACATGATTGAAATCGATCTTATCGTTCTTCGCTATATCAAACTCGCATCCAACATTTTCCTCGATAAGCTGGATTAAATTGTACGTGAAGGAATCGTAGTTATCGATTATCAGTAGTTTGGTTGTCATGAATTCATTTTAAAAAATATTTTGTTTAATTTGATGTTATGAATCGCGAACAAGCAATACTTCAGATGAATGAATACGGCAGAGCTAACGTGCCTTTCATATTTATCATCGACTTTAAGATGATGAGTCCTTTGATTTTTCAACCCGATGAAATCAATCCTGAAGAAATATTATTCGACATCAACGGTAATACCAACTGCAAAAACGAAAGTAAATTAACAAAAGAAATCGTCTTTAAAAAATATCCTATTACATTCAATCAGTATCGTAATGCTTTCGATAAAGTTATACAAAACATCAACTCCGGGAATTCTTATCTTCTCAATTTAACATTTCCAACAAAGATCGAAACCAATCTTACTCTCAAAGAAATATTTTTCCATAGCACAGCTAAATACAAGTTATTCTATAAAAATGAATTCATTGTATTCTCGCCCGAAATCTTCGTCCAGATAAAAGATAGTATCATATCCTCATATCCTATGAAAGGAACGATTGATGCATCAATCGAGTGTGCTGAGGAGAAAATTCTAAGCGATAAAAAAGAGCTTGCAGAACATAGGACAATTATTGATCTTATCCGAAATGACCTTAGTATAGTCACAAAAAAAGTCAGGGTGGAAAAATTTAGATATGTCGAGAAGATCAAAACAAACGAAAAGGACCTCTTTCAGGTCAGCTCTAAAATAACCGGTGAGCTTTCCAGCGATTATCGGAAAAGAATTGGAGAAATAGTCTTCAGCTTATTACCCGCCGGCTCAATTAGTGGCGCCCCGAAGAAAAAGACGGTTGAGATTATCGAGGAAGTGGAAGGATATAATCGCGGGTATTATACCGGAATATTCGGCTGCTTTGATGGGAACAATTTAGACAGCGGCGTGATGATCCGATTTATTGAAAATCAAAATGGAATTACTATCTTTAAGAGTGGCGGTGGAATCACAGCTTTCAGCAACGCCGAGTCTGAGTATCAAGAATTGATAGATAAAGTTTATGTCCCTATTGTTCGAAACAATTAAAGTTCAAAATAAAACTCTGCACAACCTTGAGTATCACAATGAGCGGTTGAACAAATCCCGAAAAGATTTATTGGGATGTACCGATTTTATTGACTTGAGGGAACAGATTTCAATTCCTAAGGATATAAACAATGACGTTTTCAAGTGCCGGGTTCTCTATTCAAGAGAGATCGAACAGATTCAATTCATACCATATACATTGCGACAAATTAGAACGATCAAGATAGTTGAGTGCGATACGATTGAGTATTATTATAAATTTGTCGATAGAAAGATACTCGGTAATCTTATGGACTCTGTTGAGACGGATGATATTCTAATCATAAAGAATGGAATGGTAACCGATACATCATTTTCGAATATAGTGTTTTTCGACGGGACGAAATGGGTAACACCCGACACTCCGCTCTTGAGAGGAATCAAAAGAACAAAGTTGATGAAGGAAAAAATTATATTTGAACAGTCAATAACAAAAAATGGTATACAACGATTTGAAAAAGCGGCACTGATAAATGCAATGGTTGACATTAAAGACAGCCCGATAATCGAGATTCAGAATATCTTTTAAATATCCTCGTTAAAAATTACATTTATAACTGATGATAACTACTTGGAAATCACTTGTTCCGTGGGAGAGATGGTTTCTGCTTTTTTTATTATTCCTTACACTTGGACTGCGTTTTGGTTATGTGGCTGAAATGAGCCAAACATCATTCTTAACTCAACTCCGGCTTGACGAACTCTATCATAATAATTGGGCAAAGTCGATTGCGGCGGGTAACATTATCGGTGATCAAATATATTTCCGTGCACCACTTTATGCTTATCTGCTGGGACTGTGCTTCGCATTGTTCGGGCACAGTTACATTATTCCTCGAATATTCCAACATTTCCTTGGCACGCTCAGTGTTCTGCTCGTTTACTTCCTTGCACGTAGACTCTTCGGGAAAAAAGTCGCTGTACTATCTTCGATTCTAATGGCAACATACGCTGCAGTCATCTATAACGAAAACAAATTTCTACTGGAATCTATCCTTCTTCCGCAGGCAGTACTCTTTTTCCTGTTACTGTATAGCGTAAAAGAAAAACCGACATTTTGGAAATGGTTCTGGCTTGGGATTCTATTCGGACTGATTTGCATAACACGTCCGATTTTTCTTCCGTTCTTGCTGATTCTTGCATTGATTATATTTTTCTGGTATCGAAAAATATTTCCATTTAATAAATATCTCAGCTGGTTATGCGGCATTTTTCTCGGTACCATGATCATCATCGCGCCGGTGACATTGAGAAATTACATTGTCGGCGGCGATTTTGTACTAATCGCTTCGCAAGGCGGTATAAATTTTTACATCGGTAACAATCCATCGGCAGATGGATTCAGCTCAACTATGCCCGGCTCAATAGGCAATCGCTGGAACAACCGGGATATCGTTTATCCTATCCAGCAATCTACAGGTCGATATCCTAAAATTTCGGAGATCGATGGATACTGGCAAAAGCAAGCATTTAATTTTATTATTAAGCATCCTTACGAGTTTATATTATTGACGATAAAAAAACTATACCTCTTCTGGAATAATATAGAGATCCCGAATAACGGCAGCTTTTATCTGTATTCACAATTTTCAAAAATCCTGACGTGGCTGCCGACTGGATTCTGGATTGTCAGTCCGTTAGGTTTGCTTGGAATGTGGATCGGCTGGAATGAAAAACGTTATCGAACAATAACCATTTTTATTATTTATTACACCGCATTTGCAATTCTCTTTTTTGTATGCGATCGATTCAGACTTCCTATAGTTCCGTTCCTCTGCATCTTTGCAGGACTTTCAATCATAAAACTTTGGGATCATCTTAAAAAACAGGCAAATAAAACGATAGGAAAATACATCGCTGTTTTATTTCTGTTTGGTTTAATTGTAAACAGCAACCTGTATAATCTTCAGAAAGGTAACCGGGCTTCCGATTTATTTCATCTCGGTAATATGGAATTATCTGCAGGTAATTACACCAGAGCAATTTCGTACTATGAGCAAATACCGAAGACAAAATATTTAATTCAGGACGTTTATTTAAACTGGGGAGTCGCAGAGATGCGTTTGGGGAGAATCGAAAATGCCGTCAAGCAATTCCAGCATGAGCTTGAAATTTTCCCCGAATCGTACGACGCACTTGCTAACCTTACCCGCATATATTCTATGACCGGAGCACACGAAAAAACAATCCAGTATGCACGTCAAGCTATTCAGATGAAACCCCTTTATTAGCTCCTATGGTAGAGATGCACTTTATGAAGAATCTGTACTGGCTGGAATTCACCTCGTGCGAGGCAGAATCGATCTTGCTGAAAGAGAATACCGCTCAATATTAAATCGGATAAAACCGCAAATCCAGCCCGGCTACGAGCCGGAATTTCAATACTCAAAAGAATACAGCATCGGTGGAAACTTGGAAGAATTTAAAGCGAAAGTATATTACAGCTTGGGACACATCTTCATCCAGCGAAACCAATACGAGAGTGCCCTCGTTTACCTTTCGAAAGCAACAATCGCATTCCCTAAATTTGCCGATTCATGGATAAGCATGGGAAATGTATTTCAAGAGACAAATCGAGCTCAAGAAGCCGATTCTGCGTTTTCAATGGGATTGAGAATTAATCCGACCAACTTTCAGGCATGGTACGAGTATGGATTATTACTGGAAGCGATGAACCGGACTGAAGATGCCCGCCGGGCGTTCGAGACAGCGTTAAAATACAAACCGGATTTTACGGAGGCAAAAACAGAACTTGAGGCTATTAAACAGAGGAAGTGAAACTTGTGAATTCTTTCTTTAGATGGTTGCAAATAAGGAGTGGGTATTGTATATTCTTCGTGATGTTGGAAAACTATATTGAACTAAAAAGTTCATCATCAATTCTATGAACAATCAGCCACATAGAATACAACCGAATTGTTCGGATGTCCTCATAGTCGAGCGGGTCCAAAGTAGCGATGAACTGAACGAATTTATTCGTTTGCCCTGGCAGATTTACAAAGATCACCCTCATTGGGTACCTCCTCTCTTGCGGGATGTGAAATTCAAATTAAATCAATCGAAGCATCCATTTTTCGAGCATGCAAAAATAGAATTATTCATAGCTGGCCGCGGAACAACTATCACCGGACGTATCGCCGGAATCGTCGACGATCGTTATAATGAATTCCATAAAGAACGCACCGGATTTTTCGGTATGTTCAAGTGTCTTGAAGACTACGAGGCAGCGAAGGCATTATTTTCTTCCGCAGAAGCGTGGTGCAAGAATCAGGGTATGAACCGAATGCGGGGACCGATGAATTTAAGCATGAACGACGAGTGCGGATTCTTGTTGGAAGGTTTCGACAGCGACCCTGTCATGATGATGCCGTATAATCCGAAGTACTATCTTGAATTTAGCGAGCGATATGGTTTTGTTAAAGCAAAAGATTTGTACGCCTATCTGAAAAGCGACATAGGAGTAGTCGATCGGATTGCAAAATTAGTAGAGCGAGTGAAGAGCAAAGAAAATGTTGCCATCAGACCGGTTAACCTGAAAAACTTTAAACAGGAAGTAGCGATGAACTCGTCTTGTTCGCTGAAGTCAACGGACAACCGGTAGGTGTGAGCATCACTCTCCCCGATATGAATCAGGTCTTGAAAAAGCTGAACGGAAAACTTGGTCCCATCGGTCTCTTAAAGTTTCTCTATTACAAAAAGAAGATAACCGGAGCGCGGGCAATCGTGTTCGGGATTAAAAAAGAATTCCGCCTCACTGGTATCAGCAGCGTGTTATATTACGAGACTGTAAAGAGAGGCGCGCGATTAGGATACACGTGGTGCGAGATGTCGTGGAACCTCGAGGATAACGACCTGATAAACCGCTTCGATGAAGCTGTGGGCGGGAAGCTGTACAAGAAATACCGGATTTACGAAAAGGAGCTTTCTTGATTTGACACATCTGAATTATTGAACACACTACCATGGGGCTATCCAAAAATTCCGGTGTCATCTCACCCCGGGTGTCACGGTCCATGAGACTGTCCGAGAACTGGTAAAGAGGGAAGGTCATTCTGAACGAAGTGAAGAATCTGGTTTAAAATTGCCAAGAAAAGATGTTTCGCTTCGCTCAACATGACAGTCTTTTATGGTTTTCAGACACTCTCCCAT
>JACQYX010000275.1:0-832 GCA_016207985.1 Ignavibacteriales bacterium
ATTGGATTCTTCGGAAGAAATGGAAGGAAGAAAGAACGGCTTTATCCTTCCTATACAGTTGTTGCTGGCGCTATAATACATGATAATGAGACACATTTGGCTGAACAAGTTGGAACCATCAGTGCTCGTGCTGTGCCATCACTCCTCGAGGATTTTCTCAAAGAAGCGAGTAGAGACTTTCCGGTTTATTCTTCGTTCGGAGAATATTATCGAGATAAGGGCAAAGATATTATGCTGAAGCTTTGCGAAAAGTATGCTGAAGTTCCAGATTTCGACGAGGATAAGAACTATTATTATGATTGGGGATCCGATAAGGAGTATTCAATTGCAGATCGTGGTATTGGAGAATGTTCAGCTGGAATACTCGATTTGATGAAAATAGATTTTGCTAACACTGCAGATATACTCAAAGAGTACACGCAAACTACACTGGCAGAAGAAAAATCTAAACTTCTATCAAAAACGGCGTTCTATGCTGCACGGACATTGTTAATTACACGTGGTGTCGAACCTAAATCGGAAGAAGACGTCTATGAAACATTTATCACGAATTTCATTGACACGGGGCTGGTTAATGCTTCGATCAAGACAATCATCGAGTTGGCTCGGGCACAAAAGTTCGATGAATTACTCGCACATGAAGCGAATATCTTCGCCCTGACAAAGCGTGTTCGGTGGTTGTACGATAACATGGATAATGCTTTCAATTTTAATTGCCCGGGCGGAGAGTTCAACAAACCAGCACAACAAGAAAAAAAGGATCGGACTGCTGAGCAGAAGAGCGAGAATGTCTTTGAACTACGAGATAAGAAGGCGCATGTCTTTAAAGACC
>JACQYX010000275.1:870-2625 GCA_016207985.1 Ignavibacteriales bacterium
GCCGATAGAAAATGTCCCCGGCTCAGTGCACGCAGAAGGACATATCATAGTTTCAAAAGAACAAATCGGTGAATACTGGTCGGTCGTGATTGAAAAAAGATGACGCGCCAATGATAGAGAAACCGCATAGAAGTCTTATCAAGGCGATATCCTGGAGAATAACAGGGACTATCGATACGATCATCGTGTCATGGTTCATCACCGGAACATTCACAATCGCAATTACTATCGGCGGCATAGAAATATTTACGAAGATACTCCTCTATTATTGTCACGAACGAATATGGAATAAAATCAAATACGGTCGTCGCCTCGCAAAGGCGCCGGAATGCAATATTTGAGAAGCAAAAGGAGTTCAAATGTTTATGTCTGAAAATACCGTGAATGATATTCACAAATTGAAAAGGGACAAGGTTGGGAGACTCGCCATAAAAACGGCGGGCAAGCTATCTCGCTTCCAGATTTTGTTTTATAATTAACCCTCAATAAGAAAGGATACATTTTGAAACACAAACATTATTCGCTCATTCTTGCGCTCATCATTGGTTTCGAGACACATGCACAAGATAAAGAGAATCAAATGTGCATGTTCAGCCACGCGGAATCTTCGGTGTCCAATCGGATGTAAGCGTGCGAGGCGCATCGTTTAGTCAACAGCTTATTCTTCTTAATGGGGTTCGCATGAATGATGCACAAACCGCACATCACAATTTTGACCTTCCTATGCCGGTGGTGCAGATCGAGCGAATTGAAGTTCTTAAAGGTGCCGGTTCAGCTCTTTACGGACCAGATGCGTATGGCGGCGTAATAAATATAATAACCAGAACTCCAGAACATCAAGCGTCACGTCTGAAACTGAGTGGAGGCGAGAATGGTTTGGTGAACACGTCTGGGAACTACGATGTTTCCATTTCCGGAATTCATTCTTCCAACGTCATTGAGCATCGCCGCTCTGACGGTTATCCTGAGGATACCGATTTTCGGATAACAAGTTTCTCATCCAACAATACTTTAGAACTGCCATTTGGAAACATATGGTTGGGGTTATACGGGCGATACGGTTTTTCATTGGCGTTATTTTCTTGTTTATGTTGACGGAACGCTACAAATATTAATAGGTTATAGGAGTTAACTTTCTATGTCCGAACACATTGTGCATGATTTTCAAAAGCAGATCAAAGATCTATCCGCGGAAGAAATACTGAAGTGGTCATTAAAAACATTTGGGACTGAAAGAATAGCGTTGGCATCAAGTCTTGGAGCGGAAGACCAAGTTCTAACCGATATGATTATGAAGATCAATCCACATGCAGTAATTATCACGTTGGATACGGGTCGTCTTCCTGAAGAAACATATCGACTCATTGATAAGAACCGTGAAAAATACGGCTTAACGTACCGTGTTCTATTCCCAGACTACAATGATGTTGAGACAATGGTGTCGGAATTCGGACAGAATTTATTTTATGAGAGCATCGAAAAACGGAAACAGTGTTGTGCGGTCAGAAAAGTTAACCCGCTCCGTCGAGCGCTGAAAGGATTGTCTGCCTGGATATGCGGTCTTCGAAAGGAACAAACAGAGATTCGTTCGACAATTGAAAATATTGAATGGGATCAAAACTTTGGATTGTATAAAATCAATCCATTGGCTGAGTGGTCGGAAGATAAGGTGTGGGATTATATCCGTAATCATCAGGTTCTGTACAATGCACTTCACGATCAGGGATATCCAACGATAGGATGTGCGCCTTGCAC
>JACQYX010000276.1 GCA_016207985.1 Ignavibacteriales bacterium
CGATGGCTTTGATGAAGTACGAACATCTCAATCCCAACCGACTGAAGTATGAAATCGTTTATGCGAAAGGCGATGCAATCAGTGACGATAATATTATGGATGTTAGCAAGAAATTGAAGGACATTTAATGGCAAAAAAGAAAAAACAAAAATCTGGTAGCCGCAAGCTTCATCAAGTGAAACCCAGTGGTAGTCGCAACCTTCAGGTTGCGGAAAAGGCAACCACGGTGAATGTAACCTCGGCTAAAGGCAGGCCGATGCTTACATGGGTTGGCAAGCGACCGCTTACGCAAGTGACGGCTTTCCCTGCGCAGTTGGTAGAAACGTTTGACCCAGAAGGAAATGTCATTGCGAGGAGTCCCGAAGGGACGACGAAACAATCTGATTCCACGAGGAAAGTCGGATTGCTTCGTCCCGATGAATCGAGACTCGCAATGATAAAGGGCGACATTTGGACGGACTGGTCTTCGTCTTATCCCCAAGCTGGACTTCTCTTCCACGGTGACAATAAAGAAGTACTTGCACATTTGCTTGCCAATGGGTTTCGTGGCAAAGTGAAGCTGATAACCACTGACCCGCCGTTCGATAGCGGTGCAGATTACGTGCGTAAAGTTTCTCTGCGTGGAGCGAAGGGTACGACAAAGTTAGACGGTGAATGGAGAGAAGGGTTTTCGCAATGAGATTATTTGGAGTTACAGAAAATGGGGAAGGAGTGATAACGCCTTTCTAAAAAACCACGACATCATTCTCTTTTTTGCTAAGGGAGATCAAAACATTTTCAATAGACAGTATATGCCTCTTGCTGAAAGCACGTTTAAGCGATTTGGAGGCAAATTTCAGGTGTGGGCAGATGAGTCTCGCACTAGAAAAATAACCTCCGAAGAAGAATCAGAGGGTGCTTTCATGTCAGATGTGTGGGAGGTAAGTTATATTCCCGGGGCTTCATCGGAGAAAGCCAATTTCCCAACTCAGAAACCTGAAGAAATATTGGAAAGAATAATCAAAGCTTCTTCCAACCCCGGCGAACTTGTCCTCGATCCATTCATCGGCTCAGGCACAACAGCAGCAGTCGCGCAAAAGTTAGGTCGGAGGTGGATTGGCTGCGATATCAACAAAGGTGCAATCCAAACAACGAGCAAGCGACTGCAAACAATTATCAACGAACAAATAGAAGAACAGAAAAAAAAGGAAAGGCAAGGTGAGTTAGGATTGGAACACACTTCGACTTCACTCAGTGTGACGCCTCCTCAGTTGTCTTTTGCCGTCTATCGTGTCAACGATTACGATTTACAGATACAGCACAACGAAGCAGTCAACCTTGCTTGCGAGCATATTGGAATCAGTCGCACACACAACGATGCATTCTTCGATGGAACGCTTGGAAAACGCTTAGTCAAAATCGTTCCGTTCAATCATCCTTTAAGTCCCGTTGACCTTGAAGAAATCAAGAAAGAGCTCAAAGCACGCCCGAGTGAGGACAGAGATATAGTTGTGGTTTGTCTCGGCAAAGAACTTGCAACGGATGTTTGGATCGAAGAATGGAATCGTTTGAGGAAGAAGGGAGATGTTCCAAACAAAATTGAAGTGATTGAACTTAGAACAGATCCAAAGTATGGCAAATTCATCAAGCACGAGCCAGCAAAAGCGAGAATAAAAATTTCTCGTGTAGAGCGAAGTGCCACTTCGCTCCAAAGTGGACGAACTGACAGTTCGTCCTACATAAAAATTGTCATCGAAGATTTCATATCGCCAAGCATCATCGAGCGTTTAAATCAGCAGGCAGGTATCCTACAACCAAAGATAGACGATTGGCGTTGCATGGTGGATTGCGTTATGATAGATACTAATTACAACGGAGAAGTATTCAATGTTGTTCTCTCGGATGTCCCCGAAAAGAAAACGGAACTGGTGAGCGGAAACTACGAGATGCCTGCACCTGAAGGTAAAACAAAGATAGCAGTGAAGATTATTGATATGCTTGGAGAAGAGGTGCTGGAGGTAAAGGAAGTATGAAGCAATCGTCAATTTGTTTTATAGACAAAAGTCTATATATGAAGATAAAAATCCATAATTGAATACTAAAAGAAACATATGTTTACTAAAGTAAACAGTCATAAAGATATTAAACCTGTGCGGTCGGAATTTTAAAGCGGTAATAAGCATGAACGATTCTACAAAATACTCTACATTAGTTGATATCTGCCACCGCATCTACGCTAAAGGTTTCGTCACTGCAACCGATGGCAATGTAAGCGTTCGGCTTGAGAATGGCAACATCCTCACGACGCGAACAGCTATTAATAAAGGAATGGTGACGGAAAATGATCTCATCGAGGTCGACAAAGATGGTAATACTATTACACACATCCATCCTCCATCCTCCATCCTCTATCATCCCTCAACTGAAATCGGCATGCACCTTTACATCTACTCTCTGCGTCCTGATGTCAACGCCGTTGTCCATGCTCATCCACCATACGCAACTGGATTTGCAACAGCAGGTCAACCCTTGAATGAATGTTTATTCCCGGAAGTTATCGTTGGACTTGGTGCGATCCCTCTTGCTGAATATGCGACACCCTCAACTGAGGAAGTTTCTAAATCACTTGAGCCGTACGTGAAAATCGCCGATGCAATTCTTCTTGCTAATCATGGTGTAGTAACTTACGGCAAAGATTTGTGGGATTCGTATTTCAAAATGGAGAAAGTTGAACACGTGGCTCATATCACTTTTATCGCCCGGATGTTGGGAGGTGAGAAACCGCTAACGCCCGAAGACATTGAAAAACTTAGAGCAATCAGTCAGCAATCATGGGGAAAAGATTTTTCTGAGAAAATTGCCTGCGAAACGAGTTGTGCGAAAGAAGATAATTCCGTATCTTCACCTTCCGATGAAGAAATACGAGAGCTTGTGAAAAAGATGCTAAGAGCCGAGAGCGGTGAATGATGAGCTCAGGATGTAGGGCATAGAGCAGAAAAAAAATGAAAAACAAATCAAATAAAAAATTTCGCAAATACCCGCCTGTTCGGCGGGCAGGTAAACTTCGAGTTGGCGTGATCTTCGGTGGTCGTTCTGCCGAGCATGAAGTCTCACTCGTATCAGCTTCCTCAATCATCGATGCGCTTGATAAAACGAAGTATGAAGTTGTACCTATCGGTATTACACCCGAAGGTGAATGGATAAGCTCACACGAGGCGCTAAATTTGCTTAAAGAGAAAAAGCGATATAAGAATAAGCCTAAAATGGCGTTACTCCCGGAACCAACAAAAAATAATTTTATAACCATCACTCGTAGACGGTTAATCCTATCGCAGAAGCATCTTGATGTAATCTTTCCTGTTCTACATGGAACGTATGGTGAGGATGGAACGATACAAGGACTCTTTGAACTGGCAAATATTCCGTATGTCGGTGCGGGCGTTCTGGGATCATCGGTTGGAATGGATAAAGTAATCACAAAACAATTGTGTGAGCAATGGGGCATCCCTGGGAGTCCGTACATTTGGTTCCTGAAAAATGAATTCTACAATAACCAGCGTAATATTATTTCTGCCATTGAAAAGAAAATCGGTTATCCTTGTTTTATTAAGCCAGCAAATTTAGGGTCAAGTGTCGGGATATCCAAAGCATCTAACCAGAGACAGCTTATCGAATCGATAAAACTCGCTTCAAAGTATGACAGAAAAATATTAGTTGAGAAAAGCATCGAGAATTCCCGCGAGATCGAAGTCAGTGTACTCGGGAACGACAATCCCATTGCTTCAGTCCCGGGTGAGATAATTTCTTCGAACGAATTCTACGATTACGATGCAAAGTATGTAGACGGGAAATCGGAAGCAGTAATTCCGGCTAAACTTCCTTCATCGATTACACAAAAAGTTAGAGAGCTTGCCGTCAAGAGTTTCAAGGCAATTGATTGTTCTGGAATGGCACGTGTCGACTTTCTGGTAACACATCGGACAAATAAAATTTATTTCAATGAAATCAATACTATCCCGGGCTTTACCTAGATAAGTATGTATCCAAAACTATGGGAGGCAGCGGGTATTAAATATCCGGTCTTATTAGATCGATTAATACGCCTTGCCATCGAGCGATACGAAGGAAAAATGAAACTCGAAACCACGTTTAAACCGAAAAAAGATTGGTACGTATAAACCGATACCCGATGTACAATTTGATTTCCAGCTAAATTAATCTTACATTTTTTCCATGGACGATCAGTATTATCGAAAAGTTAAGCCGAAGTTTAAAGGTTGGCTCAATAAAACACTGCGAAAGAAGAACGTTCTTATCGCATTGTTGATCGCCCTCCCCGCCATATCTTTCATGATGTTTAGTAATAAAGGCATAATTCAGCGGTTGAATTTCGAATCCGAGAAGAAAGCCATGCAAGAGAAAATTCAACAAGCACTTAAGGAACAGCGTCGACTTGAAGAAGAAACTAAAGCACTCGATTCCGATCCCAAGGCAATCGAAAAAGTTGCTCGTGAAAAATATGGAATGATCAAAGAGGGTGAAACGGTATACAAAGTCAAGAAAGAAAAGCAATAAAGTCAATAGAACATTTGTGATGTGAGCGCCGTAAATGCCCATCTCAAATATAACTTTTAAGATTCATGGAATTATTCGACCAACAAAAGAACACCAGACGCTCTGAATCATACATAAAGTCCTCACCGTTAGCCGAGCGGGTTCGTCCAAAAACAATCGATGAATTTGTTGGTCAACGACACCTGCTTGGTGAGCATAAACCACTCCGTGTTTTAATCGAACAGGATGAAGTCCCTTCCATGATTTTCTGGGGACCTCCGGGTTGTGGTAAAACTACACTTGCTCGTATTATCGCTAATCATACCAAGGCAGACTTCTTTCAATTAAACGCAGTCTCATCGGGCGTGCAAGAAGTTCGAAAAGTCATCGAGCGGGCAGAAACGAATCGCTCGCGGCTTAATAAAAAGACAATCCTTTTCATCGATGAAATCCATCGTTTCAATAAAGCTCAACAGGATGCACTATTGCATAGTGTCGAGGATGGTATTATCATCCTTATCGGCGCCACAACTGAAAATCCGTCTTTCGAAGTAATCTCACCTCTACTCTCCCGCTGCCTCGTATATGTGCTGGAGCCGCTCGATGCTGCGGAGCTTAATGGAATTTTAGATCGTGCCATTGCACACGATGCGGTACTTAAACCTCTGAAGATACAAGTCTGCAACAAAGAAAGGGAATTGTTGATGCTTTTAGCAAGTGGTGATGCCCGAATTGTATTAAATGGTTTGGAGACTGCAATACGCATGGTGAAGCCAAACAAACAAAGTGAGCGTACTGTTACAGTACAAGCAATCGAAGCGGCATTCCAGCGACGCTATGTGAAGTATGATAAAGGTGGCGAAGAGCATTACAACATTATCTCAGCTTTTATAAAGAGTATGCGTGGCTGTGATCCTGATGGAGCTGTATACTGGCTTGCTCGGATGTTGGAAGGCGGTGAAGACCCCAAATTTATTGCACGTAGGATGATTGTTCTCGCATCCGAGGATATCGGAAATGCAGATCCCTTCGCATTACCATTAGCGACCAACTGTTTTACCGCAGTCGATTATGTTGGAATGCCTGAAGCACGCATCATCCTTTCACAAACGGCAACATATCTCGCGAGTGCCCCAAAAAGTAATTCAGCTTATGTTGCCATCGAAGAATCCATTGCAGATGTAAAAAATCATCAAAATGCCGAAGTCCCTCTTCATCTTCGGAACGCACCTACTAAGCTGATGAAGGATCTCGATTATGGAAAAGACTATAAACACGGACACAGCTACGAGAAACATTTTACTGAGCAGCAATATCTTCCCGATAATCTGAAAGATAAAATCTATTATAAGCCAACCGACCAGGGGACAGAAAAACTAATACACGAACGTCTTAACCAATGGTGGAGGAAAAAACAACGATGAACACAAAAAAAACTTACGCCATCGGCGTTGATCTCGGTGCAACAACTGTCAAAGCAGGGGTCGTTACAAAAAGCGGTTTCATACCCGATCAGCTTTCTGTTGATTCAAAAGCAAAGAAGGGTCCCGCAGTCGTGCTACAGCAGATTATTTTCACGATACAAGAGATCTTCGGAAAATACAATCCATCGGAATGTCTGGGGATAGGGATCGGAACCCCGGGAGTAGTTTCTATAACAGATAGTACTGTTCAGCATCCACCAAATTTTACCGACTGGGCAAAAGTCGATGTTGCAAAACAGATACGAAACAAATTCAAGATACCTGTCTATATCGAGAACGATGCAAACTGTGCGGCAATAGCTGAGGCAAGGTTTGGTGCCGGAATCGAATTTAAGGATTTCCTCTTCGTTATCTGGGGTACAGGAATCGGTGGCGGCGTTATACTCGATCGGAAAATTTATCGTGGTCCCTACGGTGGAGCCGGTGAGATAGGTCATGTCTCGATCGATTATAATGGACGATTATGTAACTGCGGTAATTATGGATGCATCGAGAGTTATGTTGGTCAGCGGTACCTGTCACAGCGAACGAAAGAGATTCTGCTTGCTACACCAAAAGATAATATACAGACAAAAATTGAGAAACTCGTGGATGGCGATTTGAATCTGCTCGATCCTGAAATCATCTCACAAGCGGCAGAGGAGGGCGATCCAATCGCAATTGGTGTGTTGGAAGAAGCCGGTACACTGTTGGGTTATGCTCTTTCATCGATCTTAAACGTTCTTGATTTACGAGTAGTCGTCATCGGCGGTGGAGTTTCTGCCGCTCCGGCATTCGTCTACGATGCGATCATCAAGAGCTTACGCTCACGTATCTTGAAACCTCACAAAGAGGGAGTACGTGTTATCCGGGCAAAATTAGGTAACACAGCCGGCATCATCGGTGCAGCAAGCTTAGTTTTGTGATGCACACATGCGGTTTTCTGTTAAAATCCCAATAATTTGCTATTTCATTCCACTTCTCTTGTTTGGGCAAGAGACCAAAATCAAAGACTCCACTTCCCTGCCACTCGATACGGTAGTTGTTGATTCATCAGAAATAACACGTGATACAACGAGCTCAGTAAGCGGGGTAGACACAGTTGTCATTTACTCAAGCGCCGACTCGATTGTTTATTCGATTGAAACAAAAACAATGTCGCTCTACTCAGAGGGAAATATTAAATATCAAGCGATGGAACTTGAAGCAGGAAGGATTGACATCAATTGGGATACATCGACCCTCACAGCATTCGGCATTCAAGATACTTCCGATACAACCCAGAAACGAGAGCTGGGCTTACCTGTGATGAAAGATCGAGGTGAAGTTTACGATGGGAAAGAACTTGGTTATAATTTTAAAACAAAGCGGGGAAGAATTTTAATCGCCGATACGAAAATGGATGAGGGTTTCTACCATGGAGAGAGGTTGAAAAAGATAGGCAAGGATGTATTGTTTGTTGCCGACGGACGATACACGACTTGCGATAAAGCTGAGCCGCATTATTACTTCTACAGTCCGAAGATGAAAGTAACGCTTCAGGAAAAAGTTATCGCTGAGCCAATCTATATGTATATCGCAGACGTTCCGGTATTCTGGTTCCCAGTTGCCGTCTTTCCCTCTAAAGGCGGACGGCGTTCAGGAATTATAGCACCTGCAATCGCTGAAGATGCAGCACACGGTCGATTGCTCCGCCACATCGGTTACTATTGGGCAATTAACGATTATATGGACTGGAGTATCAAAACCGATCTTTACACAAAAGGAAGCTGGGCGCTGTTTTCAAATTACCAATACAATTTACGTTATTATTTTTCCGGCGGATTATCCGGCGAATATAGAAAAATGCTTGAGGGTGAAAGCTCGGATCCGAATCGAAAAAAAAATATATCGTACAACGTACATATCTCACACCATCAAGAAATAAATCCGACAATGCGAGCAGACGTCAATTTTACGTTTGCAAGTAATAACTCATATCGGAATACTAATAACATCAATCAAGCTTTAAATCAAGACATTACATCGAATGCAACAATTTCAAAATCTTGGGAAGGCACACCCAACAGTGTCAACATTAACGTTTCCCGAAGACAAAATCTCATTAATGGAAATATCACCGAAACGCTTCCATCTTTAAACTTCAACCATAGTCAAAGTTATCCGTTTCGTTCATCCAAAAAAAAATCGGCTGATCCTTCCGATCTTTCATGGTACGAATTGATCGGTGTAAGCTATCACACGAACTTTTCGAACAACCGGGCAAAAACTAAAAAAAGTATTAACGGTATCTTAACTAACATCAACGGTGTCGATACATTGACTACTGTTGAAGATTATCGTTTCGACCGCAATTACCGTCTGACTCAGGGTGTAAGCATGAGCATCGCACCCAAATTAGGATATTTCACAATTTCACCTTCTATGAATTATAACGATCAACGTTCATTTTCGGATAATGATATCCCTGATTCATCCAACGGTCATCTGATTACACGAAAAGACCGTCTATGGTCTCGAAGCGGAACGTTCTCCTCAGGTGTTTCGGCAAGTACAAAAGTTTACGGTATCGTTCAGCCGGGATTCCTTGGGGTCGAGGCGTTGAGACACACAGTTTCACCGAGTCTCTCGTTTATGTATTCAAAGCAGGTGATCGGAGAAAATCTACCGCCAAAACAGATGGTGATGAGTTTTAATGTCGGAAATAATTTCGAGATGAAGACAACACCGGAGGAAGATGGAAAGGAAGGGAAAAAAATCCAGCTTTTAAATTTGAGTACAGGTATCTCCTATAACTTTGCAGCCGATTCATTGAATTTTTCCCCCTTCAGCTTGAATTATCGAACGAGTATCGGAAACATTTTAGATATCGGTGGAAGCACTGGTTTTGACTTATACAAATTAGAACAGGTTTCTCCCGGTTATTTCAATAAGGTAAATAAATTTCTTCTAATAGAAGAAGGCAGACTTGCGAGAATGACGAATTTTTCCGTTAGTCTCTCGACTTCACTTTCAGGTGAGAAGCAAGGCACATCAAGAGACGAACCATCGTCAGATACTTTACAGCGTCAGCTACCGAAAAGTGCATATAGAAATCTCCTCGAGGAAGAAGAGCCGGATTTCAGTATTCCATGGAGATTATCTCTTTCTTGGGATTATTCTGAAAATAAAGTTCCGCCAAGTAGATCAAGAACTTCGAATCTCCGAGGTAATTTAGAGTTTAACCTCACTGCAAATTGGAAATTCTCGGTAAGTGGGGGATACGATATAATGAATCGTGAGGTAGTTGTGCCTCAAATAAATATCAGCCGCGATCTTCACTGCTGGATGATGGACTTCACATGGAGACCTATGGGCGCTTATCGCTTTTACTCGTTCGAGATACGTTTAAAAGCACCGCAGCTTCAGGATATCAAAGTCACGAAGACAGGCAGTGCGAGCGGCATCTATTAGTACCACCGACTTGATCGCAATCTGGGCTTCAGTTATCGAGATTAGGCAGATGCCTTGCGTTCTTTATATAGGTAAGTTGGTTCTTTCTTTTTCAGAATAACATCTTTTGTGATATTGCACTTCACCAGATTTTGACGGGAAGGGAGATGGAACATGATATCCAGCATCGTCTCTTCCATGATTGAGCGAAGTGCACGTGCACCGGTTCCCCGCTCGATAGCTTTATTGACTATCGCCTTGAGAGCTTCTTCTTCAAATTCTAACTCGACACCCTCCAACCGAAATAATTTCTGATATTGTTTGACGAGTGCATTCTTCGGTATTGTGAGAATGTTCAGCAACGCCTTTTCGTCCAACGAGTGAAGTGCGGCGACAACATGAAGGCGTCCGATAAATTCTGGAATCAAGCCGAATTTTAAGAGATCATCCGGCTCGACGAGCGGCAGGTATTCATCTGCCGAGTGATCTTTCTTCCCTCTTATATTCGCACCAAAACCAATCGGATTCTGGCTTACACGACGCGCGATAATCTTTTCCAATCCTTCAAAAGCACCTCCACAAATGAATAAAATATTTTTCGTATTGACATTGATCAGACTCTGCTCCGGATGTTTTCTTCCACCTTTCGGCGGGACACCAGCAACTGTTCCCTCTAAAATTTTTAAAAGTGCCTGCTGAACTCCTTCTCCCGAAACATCACGAGTAATCGAGGCACTATCACTCTTTCGGGCAATTTTATCTATTTCATCTATGTAAACAATGCCCCTTTCTACACGCTCAATGGCGTAATCTGCATTCTGAAGCAAATGCACTAAAACGGTTTCAACATCATCACCAACGTATCCGGCTTCTGTGAGTGTCGTAGCATCGGCAATGGCAAAAGGGACATCCAAAATTTTGGCAAGCGTTTGGGCTAAGAGGGTTTTTCCGGTTCCAGTTAGACCGAGAAGGAGGATGTTACTTTTTTCGATTTCAACGTCATCGATACGACTACTCTGATCTTTCGAGTCGATGCGCTTGTAATGATTGTAAACTGCAACGGCAAGTGTCTTTTTGGCAAACTCCTGGCCAATCACATAATCATCAAGTGCTTTTTTAATCTCTGCCGGTATTAACAAGCTGCGTGATTGCCGTCGTAAAGAATTTGCGGCGAGGTTGCTACGGAGAATATCTACCGAGCTTGCCACGCATGCGTCACGAATGAA
>JACQYX010000086.1 GCA_016207985.1 Ignavibacteriales bacterium
ACATTATTCCCTGGTCAAGGTTATTGGGTATATGTAAAAGAAGACGGATATTTTTTATATACGAATAATGCACTCGAATTGGCGAGCCAAAAAGTAGCGGCTGTCCGAGAAGATTAGGAAGAGTACGATAGATTATCAATCGTCACGGCTGATGGAGAAAGTAAAGTATTATTTATGACCAGGAATTTATCTGCATCTTCGATGAACAAGAACATACTTCCACCTTTGCCGCCTGAAGGTTCGTTCGATGTTCGATTTCAACCGCAATCGAACAATTCGTTTGGTGGTATGCTCGAAGATTTTAGTTTTCCTGAAGGGAAAAGAAAAGATTTATATTTAATGATATCATCAGAATCATACCCTCTCGATTTCTCATGGCAACCTAAGATGAATTATGATAAACGCATCACTCTCTACGAAGTCGTTGATGGAAAAGACGGAAGAAGTCATGATCTTTCAGCAGCTACAGAATTTCAAATTAACAATGTAGATATAAAACTTCTACATTTAGTTATCGATGGTGTGGATAGATTGCCACTCAAATTTCAGTTAAGCCAAAATCATCCTAATCCATTCAATCCGACTACGATTATCAAATTTAATTTACCTGTAGCATCGATTGTGATCCTGAAGATTTATAATATAGTGGGGAACGAGGTTAACACGCTAATTGACGATCAAACTTTCGAATCAGGTGAAATTAATATTCAATTTAATGGCGATAACCTCGCATCAGGGACTTATTTTTATCGATTGAGCGCGAAGCCAAAAATTAACGATAATAATCAGCACGCAGTTTACACTGAGATCAAAAAAATGATTTTACTGAAATAAAAATACATATTATCGATTTTTTTAAAAAGGACCCTGGTCATGATATCATGCTCCAGGGTTTCTTTTTAAATGGGAAAATCCAGCACTTAGATTCTCCCTTTTTATAAATAATTCAGAATTTTTTTTATATTAAACTACCTTTATATATAGTTAGTTTAAATATCACTACCGTTTTGGAATTTAATATGGAGAAAAAGTTAATAAAGTACTGTAACGACCTTATCAAGCGACATAAAATTGAGATGATTGATTTAAAATGTATCGATCTAACAGGTTATTTGCACCATATATCACTCCCCGTTTTTCCGAACATTCTGCAAAAACTGCTGAGCGAAGGAGTAGGTTTCGACGGCTCAAGTTACGGATTTCGGAAAGTTGAAAACAGCGACATGATATTGATCCCCGACCTCAGTACAGCAGTCATCGATCCATTTCGCTCAACACCAACGCTTAGTTTTTATGCGAATATCCTTTTAACAGATGATAAGCGAACACCATTTTCTCAAGACGGTCGTTATCTTGCAAAGAAAGCAGAGGCGATATTAAAGAAAACAACAGGTATGGATAAATCGTGGTGGGGTCCGGAATTCGAATTTTATATTTTCCATAAAGTTCGGTTCGATACACGGACGGCGTCTTCTTTCTATGAAGTTGAACATGAAGAGGAATTTTTTAAAAATGCATATCATGCTGCAAATCCATTCGATGTGTACGATGATTTTCGTGATGATGCATCTAAACTGCTGAAACAATTCGGAGTTAATGTCAAATATCATCATCATGAAACAGGAGAGAGAGGTCAACAGGAAATTGAAACATACTTCACGGATCTTTTAACAACTGCGGATAATGTAATTACCGTAAAATATACTTTGTTTAACTTTGCCCGTCAGCGAGACTTGTTTATAACATTTATGCCGAAGCCTATGTATCAGCAAGCAGGAAATGGTTTGCATTTGCATCTTTATTTAACGAAGAATGGTAAAAATGCTTTTTATAAAAAGGGTGAGTATGGTAGTATAAACGAGCAGGGTAGATATTTCATCGGTGGTATGTTGAAGCATGGACCTGCACTTTCGGCATTCACGAATCCAAGCACAAATTCGTATAAACGTCTCGTACCGGGTTTTGAGGCGCCTGTTGCCCTTACCTATGGACGTGGAAATAGAGCATCAGCGATTAGGATTCCAAAATATGTAAATAATCAGAGTGAAACTCGATTTGAATACCGTCCACCTGATGCGACTGCCAATCCCTATCTCTGTTTAACGGCGATGTTGCTTGCCGGCATTGACGGTGTTGTAAATAAGATTGATCCTGTAAAAGAGGGGTATGGTCCATTTGATAAAAATATCGAAGACGATTCAATTAAAGATCATATTCATTTTCTTCCTCGAAATTTAGCTGAAGCATTAGATGCACTTGCAGTTGATCACGAGTTCTTGCGACGCGGAAATTTATTTACCGATGAATTACTCGATCAATGGGTTAATATCAAACAACAGGAAATTAAGTCGATTGGAACTATGCCCCATCCGTTTGAATTTAAACTATATTTCAATCTATAATTTTGCTGGATGTATATCTCCGCTTGATTTTGGAGAATATTTGATTTATATTTTTTATTGAATGAGGATCGCATCTGCTTCCATAATATTCATTTTTATTTAATAATATCTTTTTAACTCTCACGAATTTCTGATGAATAAAATTACTAAATGGGTGATTCTATTTTCATTACTCTTTTTTATATCACCTGTTGTTTTATTTACTCAATTTAACAACCAAGTTACCGCTACCACGGATAACTCAAGATCGGACGTGATCATCCAAGGATTCTATTGGAATTGCACACCAGGTGGGTTATGGTGGGATTCACTTTTCCAACTTGCACCGCAGCTTGCATCTGCTGGTTATGGCGCTGTCTGGTTTCCATCTCATGTAAAAGGTATGGCTGGCGGTTGGTCGATGGGATATGACCCGTACGATCATTATGACTTTGGTCAATATAATCAATGTGGATCGGTTGAAACTAGATTTGGAAGCAGACAAGAGTTAATCAATGCAATCAATACTTATCATAATTTAGGGATGGAAATTTGGGCAGATGCGGTTATGCGACA
>JACQYX010000289.1:0-1419 GCA_016207985.1 Ignavibacteriales bacterium
TGGATCACCGGTGGTGATTGGGACCATGACAATTGGAAGAGCGACAAACTGCCAACGAAGGAGTTAATAGACAAATACACTCCTACCACACCTGTATTCGTAAATCGATACGATGGACATATGGGTCTTGCAAATAGCTTTGCTCTGAAGTTAGCCGGAATTACAAAAGAAACTCCTGATCCTCCGGGTGGAACGATTGTTAAAGATCCAAAGACTGGAGAACCGACAGGCATCCTCAAAGATGAAGCGATGAGCTTCGTTTATAAAATTATTCCCGATCCCCCCGAGGAAGAGAGGATTGAAGCTGCACGACTTGCACTTGCTGAAGCAAGAAAGTATGGTGTGACGAGTATTCAAGATGTTTCCTCAGTTGCTGATGTAGAGATTTATAAGAAACTGAAAACGAAGGGAGAATTAACATCCAGATTTCATTGCCGTCTCCCGATTGGACGATGGGAAGAACTTAAAAAGAATGACATAAAAGCTCCGACCGGTGATGAATGGATAAAGATAGGATCCCTAAAAGCTTTCGCCGATGGTTCACTTGGCTCTTCAACTGCTTTATTCTTCGAGCCGTATGTATCCGATTCAAGTATAAAAGGTTTACCGAGCGACATTTTACTTAGTGGTGAATTAGAAAAATGGTCATTAACTGCAGATAAAGCAAAACTTCAGTTATCGATTCATGCAATAGGCGACAGTGCTAACAGTCGGGTGCTTGATATTTTCGAGAAGATTGTAAGTGAAAATCCAAAATGGGATCGACGCTTCCGAATAGAACATGCTCAACATATTCATCCGAAGGATTTCTTGCGATTTGCCAAACTGGGTGTGATCGCATCCGCACAACCATATCATGCGATTGATGACGGAAGATGGGCTGAGAAACGCATCGGGCATGAACGCTGTAAAACCACATATCCATTCAGGACTTTTCTCAACAATAAAGTAAAATTATGTTTCGGCAGCGATTGGACGGTTGCACCCCTGAATCCTTTACTTGGAATCTATGCTGCAGTTACACGTCGTACAACCGATGGTCTAAATCCCGACGGTTGGATTCCTGAACAGAAAATAACAGTCGAAGAAGCAATTGAGGCATATACCGTTAACAATGCATACGCTGTCTTTGAAGAGAACGAGAAAGGTTCAATCAGTGTCGGTAAACTTGCAGATTTTGTTGTCCTCTCTGATGATATTCTCTCTATTAATCCAATCGAGATTGAAAACGTTCAGGTCGAGATGACAGTGGTTGGTGGAAAAATTGTTTTCAAACGATAAACACTCATCATTTATCAATATTACCATTCACTATTCACCAATTAACCACTCACAATCCTGCCTTTGCCATTTCCTTTCACTTTTAATATATTCATAAAGCAGTTTAGATTCGGGTATTTGAGTTGTGAGGTGAACTCT
>JACQYX010000289.1:1424-4891 GCA_016207985.1 Ignavibacteriales bacterium
CCTGCTCTACGCTCTCAGCTAATTATGAAAAAATACACAATCAAAAAACCGTCTGACCAATTACATATCGTTCATCCTCAACGGTTTCAAATCGATTACAAGAATGAGTTGAACAAAGCACAATACGATGCAGTCGCATCGATCGACGGTCCGCATCTTGTGATTGCCGGCGCCGGAACGGGTAAAACCCGAACTATAGTTTATAGAGTGGCATACTTAGTCGAGTTAGGTGTGAAGCCGGAACATATTCTCCTACTTACATTCACACGAAAAGCGGCTCAGGAAATGCTGCGTCGTGCTGCAATCCTCCTCGATTATCGATGTGAAAAAGTGTCGGGTGGGACATTTCACTCCTTCGCAAATTTAATCCTCCGCAAATATTCCAATCTGATCGGGTTCGACCGGAGTTTTACGATTCTTGATCAGGGTGATGCCGAAGATGTAATGAACCTGATTCGGACAAGACTAAAACTCGATACACGAGAGAGAAGATTCCCGCGGAAAGAAACACTCTACGACCTCTACAGTCGATGCATCAACACAATAACTTCACTTACGGATTTACTTAAACTCGATTATCCCCACTATCTTGAAGACGAGCATGAAATAAAAAAGCTCCATGAACTTTATGAAGAATATAAGAAATCGCATAATACAATGGACTACGATGACCTCTTGTTAAATTTCAACAAACTTCTCAGGAATCATGAACCGGTACGAGCCGAGATTTCAAATCGTTATAAATACATGATGGTTGACGAATATCAGGATACAAATAAGTTACAAGCGGAGATGGTAAAACTTTTAACATACAAACATCAAAACATAATGGTTGTGGGCGATGATTCCCAAGCGATATATGCATTCAGAGGAGCAACTATCCGAAACATTTTGGAATTTCCAGAAGAGTTTCCGAAATGTAAAATCATTAAGTTAGAAGAAAGTTACCGCAGCACGCAGGCAATCTTAAACGTGGCAAATGAGATTTTAAAACGGGCGATGGATTAAATTGGAGTACTGGATTCCGCCTTAGGCGGATGGATTAATGGAGTATAGTATCTTTCAGCTGGGAGGAGGTTCTACCTCCGACCTTATCGGTATAGTAAATGTTCGACATTTGACTTAGCTATCCTAATGAAAATGCCGGACATTTTTCTTGCCGACACTGATTTTTCCCCACTAAAGCCACTGCGAATAAACACAAAATTTTTCAAAAAAAATCCCTAAACCATTACGGCATAATAAATTGCAGTGTGCCTATTTTTAGGTTCAGTTGATATTGAGAATTAAATAATTTATCTTGATATAAAATTAGCAGTTCTCTGGTTGGTATATTAGAGGTGTTAGGGTAATCATTTATTAAAGGGATAAATGATGATGAGAAATACAAAGAGTTTTTTTATAAAGGAAACCCACTTGCATTCCGATTAACCCGCCAGAGGCGGGCGAGAAGGAGTAAGGTGGGTTTTTGCGTTTAATAAGGATTCAGTCAAACTGAGAAAGGTAAATCATGAGTAATTTCCAAAGGAATGGATTCCCAAAAATATTTGCAACAATTCTATTTATGATGATTTTATGCATTAATGCAGAAAGCTTCACTGTCAGAGGTAAAATAACAACAACAACTGATACAGCGGTACAATATGCACTTATAAGATTTGTGTGTTCCGATGATACATCAAAAGTATTTTCTACATTCACAGATACACTTGGTGAGTACACAATAATACTAACAAGCGTTTCAGAACCTGAACCAACCATTCAGAGTTTTACGTTGTATCAGAACTATCCCAATCCATTTTCAGAACAAACCGCAATTCCTTATTCGATAAAAGAGAATTCTCAGGTTAATATAACCATTTATGATATATTGGGTAAAAAAGTAAAGAGCTTCGATCAAAGCTATCAACCAAGTGGGACATATTCAGTTGAATGGGACGGGACGGATGAAGAAGGAAGAAAAGCAGCATACGGAATTTACTTCTACCGCATAATAAGTAAACAAGGTACACAAACAAAGAAGATGATCTATGTTAATCCAAACGATTTAGGACAGTTCTTATTCCAAAGGAATGGATTCCCATCTCACGACAAATTTGAGAGCAATACTGCAATAAGCAGCAGAAAAACATCAGTTGATACATACACGGTATATATTGAGAACACAGACAGTACAAAGCCAAAGATAGAATCGACAAAGATAGAAAATGTAATTATTCATGGTGATACAGTTATAAATTTTCAGGTGGTTGAAGCATCTAAATGGGAATTATTAGGGTTGAAAGAAGAGGATATTATTTCGATTGCTGTCCATCCAACAAATGACAATATAATATATGCAGGAAGCAGTTATGATTTCAGTGCAGGACATATGGGCAAACTTTTTAAAAGTACCGACTCCGGCGAAACATGGGATACTCTCATTGTGGGCTCACCTTTGTTCAGCTTTCTCGATATTGTGATTGATCCATTTCATCCTGAGACATTGTATACAATTCCTCTACCGATTTTAAAAAGTACTAATGGAGGTGAAACTTGGTTCGAAATTATGAGTGAAGTCAATTGGGAAAAACGTGTAAGTTCGATTGCCATTGATCCTAATAACTCACAGATTCTCTATGCTGGCATAGCTGGGTTTTTTGGCGGTGGATTTATTAAATCAACAGATGGAGGAGAAAGCTGGAGAGTTCTTTCTCGAACTGATACTTTACGAGAGGGTGTAATAAGTATTGCAATCGATCCAAATAACTCAAATATAGTTTATGCTGGTACCGCAGATGTCGGCAGACTCTGGAAAACAACAGACGGAGGAGATACTTGGATATTAACTGGATTAGGAACAACGAATAGTATGATTGATGCAGTGGCTGTTTCACCATTTAATAGTAATATAGTTTATGCTAGTGTGAGGTTTATGGGATTTTTTCTTTCGAATGACGGTGGTATTATCTGGGAAAATGTACAATTGCCTGATACAATAATGGGAGGTACCTCTATTTTATTTGGCAAGTTACAACCAGGTTTAATTATTTTGGCTACAACAAAAGGATGTTTGATGAAGAGAGGAGATAATTCCGATTGGTATTATTTAAACGAAGGATTAGAAGGTTTCATTTATAAAGCGTTTAACACAGTTGAATTTTATAGAATCGAAAATTTTTTATTAGGAGGCCGTACGACATTTTTGGACATTGGTGGGATATATGTTAGAAAAATTTATTAATATTCTTTTTGTTTATTACAAACACATTATAGAAAAGGAGCGGTCGCCGCCTTAGAATTAAAAGCGCCCGCAAGGTTATTACACCATCGAAGAACCCAGCCAAGGTTGTACATTCAATGAGTAATGTGTTCCCCGTTGTGGGCGATGATTCCCAAGCGATATATGCATTCAGAGGAGCAACTATCCGAAACATTTTGGAATTTCCAGAAGAGTTTCCGAAATGTAAAATCATTAAGTTAGAAGA
>JACQYX010000290.1 GCA_016207985.1 Ignavibacteriales bacterium
AAATGAAGTTGAAGTCATGAACATAATAGGCAACGCAGAAGGACGAAATATTCTTATTGTTGATGACCTGATTGATACAGCCGGGACATTTTGTAATGCGGTTAAAACATTGAAAGCAGCCGGTGCGAACGATATCTATGGAGCATGCACACATGCTATGCTATCGGGTAATGCAATCAGCAGGATAGAAACAACGGAAATTTCGAAAATCTATATAACAGATTCCATTCCGATGGATACAAAAATAAAAGCAACAAATAAAATCGAAGTACTCTCTGTAGCCGAACTGTTCAGTGAAGCAATTATGAGGGCTTATAACGATAAATCGATAAGCTCATTATTCGATGTCGACAAAGGTTAAGTAAAGGACCATTTATGCGTGAATTAACATTAGAAGCAGAAGTAAGAAATCAATTAGGAAAACATACACACTCAGTCAGACGAGCCGGAAAGGTTCCGGGTGTATTTTATCTTCATGGAGAAGAAAACATTCCTATTGCAGTGATTGAGAAAAATCTCAAGCCATTGATCTATACATCTGAAACACATATCATTAATTTGAAATTGAACAACGGAAACACGAAGAACTGCATCCTTCGTGATGTACAATTCGATCCTCTCACCGATCTGCCGATCCATTTTGATCTTCAGGGCTTACGTGAGGATGAAAAAATTACGCTCGAAGTTCCGATCATTATTACGGGCGGTACTCCCATCGGTGTGCGCGAAGGCGGAGTTCTGCAGCAAATCATCTATCGTCTGAAAATCACGTGTTTACCAAAACACATCCCCGAGCATATCGAGATCAACGTTGAAAATTTAAAGATTAACAATTTCGTACACGTTTCTGATTTAAAAATTGAAAATGTCACGATACTCGAAAACGAGAGCAGCTCGATTGTCGGAGTAATGCCGCCGACGGTTGAAAAAGAAGTTGCCCCGGCTGCGGCAGTTGTTGAAGAAACAGTCGAACCTGAAGTTATTGGTAAAGGTAAGAAAGTTGAAGAAGGTGCTGAGGGCGAAGCTGAGACTGAGAAAAAAGCTGAAACAAAGCCTGCTGCTTCTGCAAAGGAAGAGAAAAAGTAAAGAATAATTTTATGAGCACGAGTGTGTGTTTGTCGTAATCGGACTTGGTAATCCCGGCTCGGAATATGCGGAAACCCGGCATAACATGGGTTTCGTTGTCATAGATGCGGTTTGCCATGAGCTTGGAATCCGATTGACCAAGAGTAAAGCAGAATATATTCTCGGCACTAAAATCCTTAGAAGAGGATCGATAGCATTCGTCAAACCCTTGACGTATATGAACAGCGACAATACATCGGTTTAACAATTTAAAAATTTAATTCACCCTATCCCGAAATTTATCCCCTGATGTGGAATGATTATTTCGGGATCAAAAAAACAATGTCCGAAGGGAACAATATGAATAACGATAAACGACAATACGAATCAACATTCATTGTCAATGCCTCACTTGAGGACCCACAAATCGAATCAGTAATCACTCATGTCAGTGAGATCATCACCCGTAATGGTGGTGAAATCACAGCTACTAATCGTTGGGGAAGAAAACGACTTGCATATACTATCAAAAAGAAAAATAACGGATTCTATGTGAATCTCGAATTTACTGCTCCCACAGGAGTGATCCCCCAACTGGAAAGAATGTATCAATTGGACGAGAATATCCTCCGTTTCCTCACAATACAACTTGACGATAAAGCAATCAAGGCTCGACTGCATACTCCCATCCCACCCGTTCAGGATAATACTTCTCTCCCAGAAGAAATAATCCATGAGCCGCTTTTTGAGGATGAGGAAGAAATACCCGTCATCCCAGATAACAAATGAAGATAACAATTTAAGCTCACGATAGTTTAAAGATTGAGGATTATTATGGCCGACTTGAAAATGCCTGAAATTAACAGTGTCATCGTTGCTGGTAATCTAACTCGGGATCCAATCTTCCGACAAACGACTAACGGGACCCCCGTGGTAAATTTTTCTATTGCATCAAACAGAAAATACCGCGACGCCAATAATCTATGGCAAGAAGAAGTATGTTATGTCGGAGTTGTCGCATGGAATAAACTCGCAGACAGTTGTATGAACCGTTTAAAGAAAGGGAGTGCAGTTTTAATTGATGGTGAGCTGCAAAGTCATATATTTAAAAACGATGACGGCATGAGCCGAAACATCGTAGAAATTAAAGCCCGTCGGATTCAATTCTTAAACAAACGAGTCCCGTTGGATAATTCGCAGGCTAATACAGCATCGGTACAGCACGATGATGAATCATGTATCGTCGAAGATGACTCTTTTGATAAATTTTTAACTAGTGAAGAATCACAACTTTTAAAAGAACAACCAACACAAGGATTGGAAGGATAACATTAAATGGCAAAACAAGAACAACAGCTAAAGAAACGAAGACCGTGCCGCTTTTGTGAAAGTAAAGAAATTTACATCGACTATAAAGACGAAAAACGATTATTGAAATTTATTTCTGAGCAAGGGAAAATCATCCCAAAGCGAATCACAGGTACTTGCGCCAAACATCAACGGCAGCTTGTGCAGGCAATAAAGCGGGCACGACATCTAGCTTTGATACCATTCGTTTCCGAAACAATTCGTTAATGAGACCAAAAAGGACATCTATGAAAATCATATTACGAAAAGATCATGAAAAACTCGGTAAAGTAGGAGAAATAGTTGAAGTTAAAAACGGCTACGCTCGTAATTATCTAATCCCACGTAAGATCGCTTTTGCCGCTACTGAAGGAAATCTAAGAGCGTTAGAGGAAGAAAAACAACGACATATCGACCGCCAAAAGAAAGAATTACTGCATGCCCAGAAAATTGCGACTCAGCTCGATAAGGTTTCAATAACTCTGAAAGTAAAAGTAGGAGAGGATGAAAAACTTTTTGGTTCTGTGACATCTCAAAATATCTCCGACGCACTCAGCGAGAGAGGTATCACTGTCGATAAGCGAATTATCGAGCTCGATGAGCCAATTAAGGCACTTGGTATTTACACAGTAAACGTAAAACTCCATAGCGAAGTCACCGGTAAGGTAAAAGTGTGGGTTGTGCGTGAATAACCTAAACTAATTTCTGTTTCGGGAGTCACTATCGAGCATCACAAATGTAAATTCTGCATCTAATTTATAGATGCAGTTTTATTTTTTATTCAAATAATGAGTATTTAAATGGAAAACGTTACCATTGTCACGGCTTTTATTTTTGGAGTGCTCTCCTTCATCTCACCATGTGTTCTACCCATCGTTCCCGGTTATCTTTCATTCATCTCGGGTGTCTCGTTTGAAGAAATGCAAAACACCGACAACCGTACTCAAATCCGTAAACGAATATTACTTAATGCACTTTTGTTCGTACTCGGATTTTCTATTGTTTTCATCGCTCTTGGTGCTTCAGCTACTGCGATCGGGCAATTCCTTCATCAGCAAATCAATATCATCAGCAAAATCGCCGGTGTAATCATAATTATCTTTGGACTTCACATGATTGGAGTCTTTAAAATTCCTTTCCTGAACTATGAGAAGCGATTTCACACCGAGGGCAAGAAACTCAGCTTGTTCGGTGCATTCATTGTTGGTTTAGCATTCGCATTCGGATGGACACCGTGTATCGGACCCATCTTAGCTGCAATCCTCGCAATCGCAAGTCAACAAGAGACAGTCATGCAGGGTGTGATATTACTGAGTTTTTATTCATTGGGATTAGGAATTCCATTCCTTCTGACCGGACTTAGTTTGACGATTTTTTTCAATGTATTCAATAAATTCAAGCGCCATCTTCACAAGGTTGAAGTAGTCGGTGGAATTTTATTAGTGATAGTTGGTGTTTTAATAATGACGAACTACTTAACGGTCTTGTCTGGATATTTTGCAAAATGGTTTCCGTTTTTAAATGAACTTGGATAGATGACAAAACAACTGAAAAAATTGGATGAGGTCACGATTCGCTTTGCCGGCGATTCCGGTGACGGCATGCAGT
>JACQYX010000277.1 GCA_016207985.1 Ignavibacteriales bacterium
AGATAATTTCGTCGGGCTGTTACATAATATTTCAAAGCATCCACATGATCGTAGAAATCTTGCATAGTTCCCCATTTCTGCTGATCGAGTGCTACATAATTTTCAATCAGCGATCCTAAACTATCGATTCGTGGGTGAAGATGTTCTTCGTTAAAAATTGTATTTAATGCTGAATCGACATGAAGACGCAGTTCCTCCCAGAGTGATGGTGTTGCCCTCCATCGGTCTTTTAGAATATTCGATGGACCCGAAAGCGGCGGAAATGTGTATGCAAAGCCATCATTGAGCAGAGAACTGGGATAGGGAATTGCGAGGTCTCCACTTCTTCCGAAAGAGAGATCGTAATCCCACGGTATGATCGTCCATTGCTGATCAACCTTCGATGTATCTCGATACAAAAAGTAATTCTTATTATAACTATCACCCATCATCGTTAGGATATTACCGGTGAACCAATTCAGAATGCTGTTAACATCGAAATATTTATAAACCGTATCCCTGAATGATTCATCGGGTGCGGCATTGATAGCTGCAATTAATTGAGCAAGGTCGGAATAATCCGTTGCACTGCCGATTTCTTTATCGTAGTAAATTTTCAAAATACTGTCGGGCTGCACTGTTAAATCGGCACTGATATAAGTATCGTTCGCTTCATACATCGGCGCAACTTTACGTCCGCGGTTTTGAAGAAAATACTTATCGACCTTATCGATGAAAAGATACAGACCTTCATTTCCATTTAGTGAAAAACGAGCATGGTGGGCTCGTGGTGCAAGCTGGTTAAGATCATCGTATATTTCCCAGGCGAGCTTCTCGCGCAAATAAGATTTATCGGTGTACATTGCATTGAAGTTGATGCTTTGCATATTCTGAAACAGATTTGATTTGTTAAACTTCACTCGATAAGCCTTCTTGGGATAGTAGCGTGTCGAGTGCCCCTTGAAACGTATCTGTGCATCGTTCCAGTAATTTCCTTGATACTCAAACGATGCAGGAATGAGCGAATCACTAAAAATATCTCGTGTGAATAGTAATTGGTAATCACTGGCTGTCATCGTTATATTGTATTGTGGAAGCTGAGCGTATGCAGTAAGTATAGATATGAGGATCAGAATTATTAAGTATTTCATAGTAAACACCTTGATTTAATCGAGATTTTAATAACTGATCTTACGCAACGCATGAGAAAAGAGGCTGTCATGCCCGCCCGCCTGCCAAAGTCCGCCTTAGCGGACGGCGGGCAGGCATGTCTTAAGCGGGCATCCAAAACCTCGGTTGCTACTCTCTAGATTCCCTGCCTGCCGAAGGCACGCAGGCAGGCCGATAAGAGTCCCGCTCTTGGATTCCGCTCACTAGCGGGGTTTAGAAAGCGGAACATTCGGGAATGACATAGCGACAGCTCTCTGTTTGAGTCCAATATCCATTCTGCGTAACATCAGTTAATAATTATTTTACCTTAAAGAATTCGGACGCTGTAAATATACTTATCTCGTGTATGAGATTCAAATATTTTCCGAAAGGTTGATAATACACATTCTTGATTCCATAACATGTGATTGTAATCAGGGTGATTTCACTATCAAATCAGGGGTTTTAAAAAAATATCGGAAATACTTACATTACAATTAATACACGAAGGACATAATTATGCCTGAACAACAAGTAACTGCAATTCAAGCCATCCAAGCGATACTCGCACCTGCACTAGGTATCTCCGCTGTAGGGTTATTGCTTCTGAGCCTGAGCAACAGATATTCAACGATCATTAACCGTATTCGATTACTGAACGATGAGAAACGAAAATTTTCTCGCCATATCGGTGAAAAGGGAGACTTAGCTTATCCAGATACGGTCAGATTTATGAGCATCGCAAAGCAGACAGAAGAGCTACTTCTTCGCAGCCGTTATGTACGCAATGCTATTTTATCCATGCAAACGGCAATCGGAATGTTTGTGCTCTCATCGGTTACTATCGCTGTTAACTTATTCGTAACGACAGAGAAGCTGCGTGCAATTCCGCTGATGATTTTCATTGTCGGAATGGTAAGTCTGTTTATTGGGATGATTTTCTATTCGATGGAAGTCTACCGATCATATAAAATCATTTTACTCGAAGTCAAAGGAGAAGAGTAGAATTAATTGATCATGACGAAAGAAATTCTCGGACGATTCCCTAAATATGAATTTTCATTTCTTCCAACAACGATCCGGTACTCTTTGTTGATCCTATACAGATAATTTTAGTTGTTTGTTTAACAATCCTAAAAGAAAATTTTTTGATTAGGAATTTCTTTTTACGACAACGATTGTCATATCATCTGATTGAGGTGCATTCCCTGCAAATTTTCGAACCGCATCAAGTACGGCATCGATAATCTGCTGAGCTGAGTTATAGGAATGTTCGATTAAAATAACAGCAAGCCGATCTTCTCCAAACATATCTTCTTTTGTATTCATAGCTTCAGTAATACCATCTGAATAAATTACGATAAAATCACCCGGTTTTATCTCGAATGTTTCTTCTTCAAAAGAGAATCCATCCATTATGCCTAGAACGATCCCGCCTGCCCGCAATCGCGTTATCGATTTATCGGCAGAGATCAGGAAGGGATTGTCATGTCCTGCATTAGAATACCTAAATGTATGCTGGGATGTATCAAGAAGACCATAAACTACTGTAACAAACTTGTCAGAACTGGTGCTTCGAAAGAGCAATTTATTAGAACGAATCAGGCAATCGCTCGGTGAGCAATCTCCGAAGGATTGCCCGCGAAGTGTCGCTTGGAGATTTGCCATCAAGAGGGAAGCGGGAAGCCCTTTCCCGGAAACATCTCCCAAGCAAATTGCGAGACGATTATCATTAATCGGGATAAAATCGAAGTAATCACCGCCAACAACCTTTGCTGGTATTGATTTACCGGCAATATCATATCCACCAACTTTTGGTGCCGATTTCGGAAGAAGCTCGAGCTGGATCTTCGCTGCCAGACGTACTTCTTCACGCATTTGTTGATATTCTTTCTCCGACTCGTATAATCGTGCGTTCTCAATTGCGATGGCAGCATGAATTGAAAGTGCGCGAATAAAATTTTCATCATCACGACTGAAGAGTCCTCTATGTTTATTCAACAGTTGAAGCACGCCGACAATTTTATCTTCCTTGTTTTTCAGCGGCATGCAGAGAACCGTTGCAGTACGATACCCTGTTTTCTTATCGATCCTCGGATTGAAGCGAGGATCAAGATATGCATCTTCAAGGTTGATAGTCTCACCGGTAGCGGCAACATAACCGGCAATACCTTTCCCAATCGGCAATTTAATAGTCACCCGCTCTTTGCCGATGAAAACTTTTGACCACAACTCACCTTTCGATTCATCAACAAGATAAAGCGTTCCACGGTCGCCATCTACAATTTTCAAAGCTGTGTCGAGAATGATTTTTAAAAGTTTATCGAGATCGAGCGTGGAATTCACGTTTTTCGTCGCTTCAATAAGCTGCTCAAGCTTTCGAAGCTCGCTTAACGATGCCTGTGTATTTCTTTCAAGCTCACGAATGAAGTGATTATTCGATGCGCGGAGCCGAAGACTGAGAACTTGCATTACACGCAATGCAAAAGGATGGTCTCGATAAAGCAATTGGTTGAAATCGTGTTTACCCATTATATAGACAATACATTCCTCAAGTGCAATCACGCGTGCCGAGCGGGGACGCCCATCAATCAACTCTAACTCTCCAAAGAAATCACCCGCATGAAGCAGGGCAAGCATTCTTTCTTCTCCTGTTTTCGTTTGCTTGAGTATCTTTACACGTCCCTCAAGGATAAGAAATAAATCTTCTCCATCGGTATTATCTTCCAGGATTATTTCACCGGCAGGGTATCGTTTCTCGATCAATTTTTCCCGAACTTCCCGAAAGGCATCATCGCTAATCGTTTCGAATAGTATGTTTAATCTAAGCCGATCAGCACTGTTTGTCATATTTTATCCTAATCGTTTATTCTGAATTGAGGAAATAATTCTTTCAACAGGTCGAATGTATTTTAATGATTCTTCCAACGGTTAATCATCGAGTATTGAGTATAACCTTTTCGTACATCATGTATAACCGAATCCAACACAGCAAGGCAACCGATAATCCTTTAATTAATTATGATCGAGAATTGTACCTGTGAATATAGTAGGTTTCTATTGAAAGTCAAAACGATACGCTAAGCTTTCCAACGTACATCTTCCTTTATACCATTTTCACGAGTTATTTATGGAACTATTGATGAAAGATACTC
>JACQYX010000278.1 GCA_016207985.1 Ignavibacteriales bacterium
CAACTTACGATGGACGAATAAAGCCGGATATAATGGCGATGGGAGATGATGTAAGAGTCGCCAGTTCAACAGATCCTGTCGGTTATAAATCAGCCGATGGTACATCTTTTTCATGTCCACTCTCTGCTGGTGTTGCAGCTCTTATTTTATGTGCCAATCCAAGTTTAACTCCGATACAAGTCAGAGATGCAATGCGACAAACGGCGAGTCAGGCATCGGCGCCGGATAATCTGATGGGCTGGGGAATTCTTAATGCCGATAGTGCAATAAAATATTTTGGTGCACTACCTATGTGTCGGATTAGCGGGATGACATTCGACGATCTCAATGGGAATGGAGTGAAAGAACCGAACGAACAGCCGATTTCAGGAATAAAAATATTTCTTACTGGAGATATATACGACTCAACATATACAGATGACTTGGGAGATTTTTCGTTTGATAATTTACCGATTGGCAACTATACGATTACTGAAGAATTGCAATCAGGATGGATAAGGACAACTTCGGACTCATCCTACTCCATCAATCTCCTCCATGGAATAGATACCTCCAGTTTTCACTTTGGGAACTTCCAACTGGGTGCAGCTCATGGAGTTGCTTTCAACGACACAAATCATAACGGTACGCTGGACATTGGTGAACATGGATTAATGGATAGAGTTATCCATCTCTATGGTCCAACATCCTCTCGTGCTGTCACCGACAATTACGGTAATTTTACTTTTATAAATCTTGAACCCGGCACGTATACGATAAGTGAAAGTGTTCAGACTGCTTGGTTCCAGACAGTACCAGTAAATTATGGTTCCTATTCGATCACTGTACAGAGTGGGCTTGATACATCGGGATTAATATTCGGCAATTATTATTTCCCCGATTCAACCTATCAAATCCTTGCTGGATGGAATATGTTATCCCTGCCGCAAAAAGTTGATGACCATAATCGATTGGATATTTACCCGACAGCAATTTCTAAAGCTTTCATCTACCAACATGGATACATCGTACTTGATACCATCCCAGAGAAAATGGGATTCTGGTTAAAATCTAACACCGCACAGAATATATTCATTCAAGGAATACCACGGATGTTAGATACAATCGATGTGGTCGCCGGATGGAATATGATAGGAACCCTCTCCGAGAACGTTGCTAAGAACTCTGTGATTCAGATTCCAGATAGTATAATCATTTCGGATTATTTTGATTATCGAGAATGCTACCCGGGTCCATGTTCTGATTATCTTGAACCCCATCGTGCATATTGGGTAAAAGCAAAATCAAATGGAAAACTTATACTAAATGCATTAGCGAACAGTACTGTTACATCGATCGATCAAACTTTTCAAGAATCTTTTACGCCATCAAATATTATCACGATAGAAGATCATTCCGGAGAGAAAAGGCAATTGTATTTTGAATATGATCAAAGTTTAAAAAGAAGACTTAACTATTTTGAGCTTCCCCCACTTCCACCTGAAGGTGTGTTCGATATCCGTTACGCTAGCGGACGAATGCTTGAAGTTGCAGACGATATAGTGAAAGATATTCAAATTATCCTATCTTCGGCAGAATATCCATTGAAAATCAACTGGAAGAGAGAAGATGTAAGTCAAAATGCATTCCTCATCATTGATGGAAATGAATTTACATTAAATCGAGAAGGGATGACAAACATCGAATATCCCATATCCGATATCCGTCTCCGACTTTCACCAGCTTCAGTGAATAATTTACCTGAAGAATTTTCGTTACAACAGAACTATCCAAATCCATTCAATCCATCAACAACTATCAATTATCAATTACCAAAAGCAAGCCGGGTAACGCTGAAAATCTACAACATATTTGGGCAGGAAGTGAGAACATTGGTGGATGGGATACAGGAGGCGGGGTACAAGTCGGTTGAATTTAAAGTAGACAATCTTGCAAGCGGTGTATATTATTACAAATTATCGACAGGAGCGTTCAATGCCATAAAGAAAATGATCCTGATTCGATAAGGACATTTTGTAATGTAAGATGTAAGATTTTATATCGTACACGACGGATTATTCTTGATAGGAGAGAAAATAAATGAAACGATCATTTGTTCTACTTATTCTAATTTGCTCTTTTATCCAATACAGATGTGAAGAGAACCATTACTTTGATGGTGGTAGGAGATATCCAATTACTCCTCGCACTAACTCAATTATCATGTTTAGTGATAGTGCATTCACATTCGATAAAGATGGTGCAAAGATTGAAGCAATCCGGATACAAGGTGATCTACTCACACTTGAAGTTGCTTATGGAGGTGGGTGTAAAGAGCATATATTCAAATTATACGGATACAAATACTTCTTAAAATCAAATCCACCACAAGCCGATGTGTTCCTCTCACACAATTCAAACGGAGATATGTGTGACGCATGGTTGAGATCAACTTTAAGCTTCGACTTGTATCCTCTGAGGCAAGCTTACATAAATACATTCCACGATAACGGAGCGCTCTATCTTAGGATCCATGAACCGGGTATGCAAGTGCCTCTCTATCCACTCGTTCTATACCGTTTTTAAAACAAAATCTTGTGCAACTGGAATCCAGCATAAAGCCTTGCCGTCATGGACCATGAGACTGTCCGAGAACTAGTAAAGAGGAAAGGTCATTATGAGAATCTGGTTTAAATTTCAGACACTCTCGTGGACCGTGACACCCTGGGCAACGGTGTAAAAACCTCCGACATCTTACAATGATTTATCAAGACAGATGTCGGAGGTTTAATATGAGTTGACTACACCTTCATTTCTTTCAATGATTGTCTCAGTATATTCACCCCCTCATCAATCTCACGCTTCTGGATTGTAAGTGGCGGCCTGAAGCGCATAGCACGCTCACCGCTGCCTAAGATTACTAGCCCTTTATCGGATGCTTTCTTGCGTAACTCGTTCCGCTGTGCTGTTGTCGGAAGATCGAATGCACAGAAAAGTCCTTTGCCGCGTACATTCCCAACAAGTTTCGGAAATTCATTCTGCAATTCAGTTAATCTGCTAATCAAATGGTCACCAACTATGCGGGCGTTATCGACAAGTTTATCCTCCTCAATGATTTCAAGATAACGCTGCGAGCGAACCATATCAACTAAGCTTCCACCCCACGTTGAATTCAATCTACTTGGAACTTTGAAAACATTATCTTTAACTTCATCTATACGTTTGCTCGACATGAATCCGCACACCTGCGTTTTCTTTCCAAATGCAATCATATCCGGCTTAATGAAGTGCTGATGCGCCCACATCTTTCCAGTCAAACCGATTCCAGTCTGCACTTCATCCATGATTAACATAATTTCATTCTCATCGGCGATCATGCGGAGAGCTTCAAAGAATTCTTTTCTGAAATGATTATCACCACCTTCACCCTGAATCGGCTCGATTATAATAGAAGCAATATCATTCTTGTACTGGTTGATTGCTTCTTTAATCTGCTTTAAAGAATTCTGTTCTGCCTGTTGAGCTGCTTTTAGATTTTCTCCACTCAGAGGAAACTTTATTGCTGGATTATCGATTCGGGGCCACTGGAACTTAGGATAATAATCTATTTTTGTTGGATCGGTGTTCGTCAACGACATTGTGTAGCCTGTTCGTCCATGAAACGCTTGTTTGAAGTGAATTACCTTCATCTTCGATTCATCGGACATCGTTTTGTACACACCCTTCACTAAATTCTTCCGCATCTTCCAGTCGAATGCCGCTTTGAGCGCATTCTCAACACCGAGCGCACCGCCCTCGATGAAGAAAACGTATGGGAGATAATCAGGCATGGTAATCCGGGAAAATACTTCGACAAACTCAGCCATCTCAACGCAATATACATCGGAATTGGTCGGCTTGTTGATTGAAACATAAGCCATCTTCTCTTTGAAATCGGGAGTCATCATTTTCGGATGATTCAAACCGATAGGCATTGAAGCGACAAACGTGAAGAAATCGAGGAGCTTGCGATTCGATTTCGAATCCCAGATATACGCTCCTTCACTTTTTTTAAGATCAACAATAAAATCGAGGACATCGACAAGCATGTGCTTGCCGATAGTGGGCTCAACGTCCTTAGGTTGAATATTTAATTTCATAATGCACCTTTTAGAGTTTAAGTTCTAAGTTACTTGCCCGCCTGCGGTCAATGACTCGACTCGTTGAGCGGGTGGAAATTTTGAGTTGTATTACCTGCTCAAGAACGAACTTGATTTAGAAAAACTCTTGATGCTCGTATAGGGAAAGAATATAGGGTCTTCCGAGGATTTGCGGAATTTGAAGTTTAAACCAAATATTTTTTATTTGTCGGAAGAATTTCATGGTGAAATATAATAAAAAATCTTTTTTTCACAAAATAATAAACCACAGAAGTAACAAAACCATATCTCCAAATATGTCATACTTCTGCGGTTAAGAGTCCTGCAGTAGCAAGATTCCGACCGATACTTATGACAAGTCTATCAACGATATTCGGTATCCTGCCAATTGCCTTAGGACTTGGC
>JACQYX010000279.1:0-4747 GCA_016207985.1 Ignavibacteriales bacterium
ATGGGCAACAATTGAACGTAAGAAAGCTGTCACCGATGCAAAGCGGGGTAAGGCTTTCACACAGATCATTAAAGAAATCACGATTGCCGCTCGAATGGGCGGCGGTGATCCGGAAGCTAATCCGCGACTTCGTCTAGCGATCGATAAAGCTAAAGCTGCCAATATGCCAGCCGATAATATCAAGCGTGCAATCCAGAAAGGAACCGGTGAACTCCCCGGTGTTGCATACGAAGATGTTACTTATGAAGGTTACGGACCTGGCGGTGTAGCTTTGATAATCGAGTCGGTTACTGATAACAAGAATCGGACGGTTTCCGAGATACGCCACTTGCTCGAACGCCACAATGGCAAGCTTGGGGCATCGAATTCCGTCGCTTGGATGTTCCATCGCAAAGGTGTCTTACGAATCGCTAAGCCGAATTATAATGAAGACGAATTGATGAATCTCGTCATAGAAGCAGGCGCTGATGACATGAAAACTGAAGACGATATGTACGAAATCTACTCGATACCAAGTAGCTTTGAGACAGTAAAACAAGCGCTTGAATCCAAAAACATCAAATTGGAAGAAGCGGAAATACAGATGATTCCCGAAAACACTACGAAGGTCGAAGGTAAGGATGCGGAACAAATCTTGAAGCTGATGGAAGTGTTAGAAGAGCATGAAGATGTGCAGCATGTCTATGCAAACTTCGATATCGATGAAAAGGTTCTTGCATCGTTAAATACATAGCTGATGGTTACCTTTTGAATTTTTACTTTTTAATTTTGACTTGATTAATGATCGTTCTCGGCGTTGATCCCGGCACACTCATTACTGGTTACGGTGTCATCGAGACACGCAACGGTAAATTGAAAATCTTAGACTGCGGCGCAATTAAGAACAACAGCCGTACATCAATGCCCCTCCGATTAAAACTCATCTTTGAAACATTAAATGAGATTACCGAAAAATACGATCCCGATGAATTCGCCATCGAGACAGCATTCTATGGGAAGAATGCACAATCGGCATTGAAGTTAGGACATGCACGCGGTGTTGCTATGCTAACCGCCGTGATACGAGAAATTCCCACACACGAATATTCACCGCGTGAAGTTAAGAAAGCTATTGTTGGCAATGGCGCTGCTGCCAAAGAGCAAGTGCAGTTCATGGTGAAATCACTCCTCAAACTCAAAGAACTGCCAAAACACTATGACGTTACGGATGCTCTCGCTGTTGCAATCTGTCATATCCAGCGGAAACAAACATCTCAAATTATAACTTTTAAAAGCTGGAAATCTTTTATAAATGCTCATCCTGAAAAAATCTTATCAAAACGCAAGGGTAAAAAATGATTTCTCATATTCGAGGTAAATTAGTTCATAAATCACCGACCGAAATCGTCATCGACGTAAACGGAGTCGGGTATCAGGTGAACATCCCTCTCTCGACTTTCGAAAAGATTGACAAACTTGACGGCGAAGTTAATATCCTGACGTACATGCACGTTCGTGAAGACGCTATGATTTTGTATGGATTTGCAACAGAAGCAGAGCGTGATATTTTTAAGATGCTTATCTCCATCTCAGGTATCGGTCCGAAGATTGCACAGGGAATACTTTCAGGCATTAACACGAACGAACTGCGAGAAGCTGTATTGATGAATAACATTGAAGCCTTAACGTCAATCTCCGGCGTCGGCAGGAAAACAGCAGAACGGATTATTCTTGAATTGAAGAATAAACTCGGGAAAGTTGAAATCACAGAGCCAGCCATAACACCGACAAGCATACAACTGAAAGCCCGAGCGGAAGCAGTCATTGCCTTAATGTCTCTTGGTTTCAATCGTACTAGCGCCGAGCAAGCCCTCCGTACTGTCTTGAGTGAATCGTCAAACAAAGAGCTGTCGGTGGAAGAAATGATAAAGAGGGCGCTGCATCATTCTTCAAAATAGCGATAAGATTGTTTCACTCCTCACCAAGCTTGCTTTATGCCTTTCATTTTTCTTTATAAACATTCCGTCTGCCGAGGGCATCACTTTGTGACCAATGGGACTTATAGATCAGAATTATTCTGAAAGCAGATCCGTAGGTCTACGAGACTGTCTGAAAACCATAAAAGACTGTCATGTTGATTCCGCTTCAGCGGGAGAAACATTTTTTCTTGGCGATTTTAAATCGGATTCTTCTCCCGCCTCCCACCATAAAAGCGGCGCTGTACGACCTTGTAGAAGAGCAAAATGTTTATAGCAGGGGAAAAAAGAATTAGAAAGCTCCAGAGGAGCGACCAGACTGTGTAAAAACCAACCCGAAATGACAAAGGCACTTTTTTTACACACTCTGTCTGTTCCCTCAGTAAGTTGAACTGCCATTATTGACAAGATTAATTTAGGAGGATTCTTATTCACCACCTCGTGGTGGACCGGGGCGAGGACCACCGACATCCTGCGGTGGAGGAGCTGGATGAGGCAGCATTCTCAACACTTCTTGAATGATGGCATCGAACTTTTGTCGTTGTTCTGAGTTACAAATTGCACGAACATTTTTAAAATGTTCAAAGGTAACCAAGTTGATATCAGACTCTTTTTGCCCAATCGCTGCTAAGTATTCCCGAAGTTTAGTTCTGTTCATTGTGTCTTCTTTTATCAACTCAAAAAACGAATCCTTCATTTTTTTGAGTTCTTGTCTAATTATCTGTGTTTTTCTGAGATGATCACGACGCAGCTTCGCAAACTCATTCTTCTGCTCTTCAGAGAATCCCAATTCTTTTTCTAAAAATAACGCTGCTGAAGGTCCTCTTCCTTCCAGCATTTGTGGCTCTTTTTCTATGTGAGGAGAGAAAAAAACAAATGCAATCACTGTGATATTGATGATGATGAGAACAATAATAACCCCAATTAATATACGAGTCTTCATTAGGTAATCCATGATTCAATCTCCCTCAATCTGAATAATATTCGGATTCCAAACCATATTCAGATACGAATGTCTCGAGGCACTGTTCCCTTGAATATTCCACATCAGTTGCTCGTTTAGAGACATGCACGAAAACTAAAACATTTAGGGCGATGAGAATTACAAGCCCCAAAATACCGAGCGAAAGATTCGGAAATAGTTTTTGAAAAAAATGAATTTGTTCTGTTTGCCTCGTCTCAATTCTCGCTTTGAGACGTTCGTAGAAAAATGGCTTGACTTTTGCCTTTTTAACCTTATCCAAAACAGATAGTGTCAATTCAACTTCCTTTTCTATCTTATCTTTCGTTTTCATCTTTTTCCTTTCCTTTTATTTAGACGTTAATTCATATTAAAACTTGCACACATCAAAGGGTTCTTTTATAATAATCATAAAGCAATTTTTTCAACTTCATTTTCGCCCGATGGATGAGCGACTCTACGGAAGAAATGCTTGTGTCCATAATTTTACTGATTTCTTTGTAACTCAAACCTTCAATTTTATGTAACGTAATAGCTACCCGTTGAGATTGCGGGAGTTTTTTCATTGCCCTGTAGATAACCTCAGCACGTTCCTTGTCTTCTAATTGTGATAGAGGGTGATTGGTCTCAGTATGACTGATTGAATATCTTATATCATTACCCCCGTCATTTTGCTGGAAAAAAGCGAATCGCTTCTTCCTGTGTTTTCTGCGGATATAGTCGAGTGATTTCGTAATTGCGATTCGGTAGATCCATGTAGAGAAACTTGCTTCCTCACGAAAGTGATTAACAGAAGAGTACGCTTCCATAAAAACCTCTTGAGCAACATCTTCTGCTTCCATTCTATTCTTCACGAACCCGAGGCAAGTGTTAAAGACTCTGTCCTGGAAGTAGTCCACCATTTCCTTGAATGCCTTTTCTTCTCCGCGTTTTAGCGCAGTAATATCGATTGATTCTACCAATTAACTGAGGACTTTCATGTCGTGAGTAATAAATTCTAACCTTAGTCAATTTAATATTTTTTTTGATATTTCCTATACCATTTATTGTTGTGGAAAAATTAGGAGAATTTTGATATTTAAATAACGTGCCGGGATTGTGGCCCATGCACGTTATGAGTCGATTGACAAGTCAGCGGTCTCTTGCTGATTTAAGCGTACTACAGCATTATTTTACTTCACCAGCATCAGTTTTTGTGTATCGCTGAATTGTTTTCCTGCCACCGTTTTCACGATCCATCGATAGTAGTATACACCACTGGGGAGCGAGCTCGCGTTTAAGCGAACGTCGTGAGTGCCCGTTTGTTGCAGTTCGTTATTGACGAGTGATGCAACTTCCTGTCCAATGACACTATAGACTTTCACTGTTACAAACGCATCTTCTGCCAAATCGTAACGGATTGTCGTTGATGGGTTGAACGGATTTGGAAAGGATGGGTGTAACTTGAATTGAGTCGGTGTAGCCGGTGTTTCTTTCGATGCTGAAGACTTCGAAATACTTGTACCGGTCGTTGTCACTGTAAAGAGCATATAGTCGCCGTAAGAATAATATGTTGACGAGCCGCCTGAAGTGTATACTCTCAACCGGATAACGCCAGACGATGAAATATAATCCGACGGTGAGCTCTGCGTATATGTGATTGTTACATCAGATGTCGAGACTGTACGCGAATCGATTTGTACCCATGCGGACGTTGTGAAATTGTATAGATACAAGTATTGCGTCTTGCTCGTTGAGTTTTTACCGTCATATGTAATTGTCAATGATGAAACGCTGCTCTCCGATTGTGAAATTGTTGTGCTCCCATACCAGTCGCATTTTCTTGTGCCTG
>JACQYX010000279.1:4760-7122 GCA_016207985.1 Ignavibacteriales bacterium
TCTTGTGCCTGATGTCGTTGACCTTACAACATAGTAACTGCCGTGGTTGCTGGCGAGATTGGAGTATGATCCGGAGTATCGTTTACCGGAAGAAACTGTCGTACTGGTTGGTGTGTATGAATATGAGCCGCCAGTAGTAAACGAATGGCCACCATCGGAAGCACTGTTGCCTTGTGCATCTTCCGATACTACTTCGTAATAATATGTTGTACCGGAAGAGAGACCGGAAAGGGTTACACTATGACTTGTAACGCCGCTGCTTCCTGTCGTTGTGCTGCCGTAACTTGTTGTAGTTCCATAATTGACTACCGATGTTGAAGCTTCATCAGTCGTCCAGGTAATTACTGCAGTACTTGATGTAATACTCGAAGCTGCAACGCTGGAGATAACTGGTGGAGTGACATCTTCAGTTGTGATCGTGAACGAGGCATCGCTCTCGTCCGTCACTGTTGCGTCGCTGACATCGGTGATCCTGACTTTTGCAGTCGTTGTTGGTGTTGACGGCAGAGTCCATGAATAGGAACCGGTATTTGAAGTACTCGACGTTAATGTGGTGTATGTTGATCCATCGAGTGTATATTCGATCATGACATTGCTGATTGTTCCGGTATACGTCCATGTTATATTATGAGTTGAGCTAATCGCCCAGCTTTCACCCCCGTTCGGTGATGTTACGGTAATAGAAGTTACCTCTTCACCACCACCACCTGTTGCGGCATAAGCATCGACCATACCATAACCGGAATATTTATCCCATCCACTGCCCGACTCTACGTTGACGATGTCTTGTGCCGTATTGCAGAGCGTGTCACGAGCTTGTTGTGCATTCAAGGTTGGGTATTTAGAGAAAATAAGAGCGCACACACCGGCGGCATATGGGGTGGAACATGAAGTACCATTGAAGTATACATCATAATTTCCATCTTCATAACCGTTCGATCCGACACGATCTGTGGTCGGTAGAATGGTTGGTGCAAGAACGTCGACTGCCGTTGCTGCATCTTGGGTCGACGACCCGTAGTTCGATCCCCACCACCGCTCACCGTCACATGTGTAACCGTTTGGATCGGTAGAAACGCCTGAGTTGACTTCTGATGAGCTACTGCTGCTTCGTTTACGGTCTCCACAGTTGGATGCCGCACCGACACCAACAACATATGAGTTTCCGGCTGGATAACTGATCGAGGTTGAATTTTCGTTTCCGGTCGCAGCAAGCACAACAACACCTGCGTTGTATGCATATGTACATGCAGTCTGGTTTGTAGAGCTGTATGATGTACTGCCTAAACTCATACTTATTACTTTAGCGCCATTGTCGGCAGCATAATAAATCGCATTGTTAATATACGTAAAATACATTGTGCCTGAAGCGTTGGCTACTTTAAGAGCCATAATCTTACAGTTACCAGCAATACCTGCTACACCGGTAGTATTATTGGCAACAGCGGCAGCAATGCCAGAGCAGCAGGTACCATGTCCGGAACCCGATGCATCATCATTCGGGTTATTGTCGCTTACACTAAAATCCCAGCCATGATAATCATCAGTGTAACCGTTACCATCGTCATCGGTTCCGTTCGATTCTTTCCCACTGCCGTATTCACCATAGTTGATCCAGATGTTCGCTGAGAGATCGGGGTGCGACCATTCAACGCCACCGTCAACAATGGCGATGGCTACGCTTGTGTCGCCGTAACCTTGCGAGTTTTCCCATGCGGCTTCAGCGTTTGCATCGAAACCAACCGTCCCAACTGCTGGACCTATATGTGAATATGTATCCCAATCATAACTAAGCATTTGTGCAGTATTGTTATGTCCCCATTGATACGAATAAAGCGAATCGTTGGGTACAACCATCGGATACACCTCCCAATCAAGTTCTGCATTCTCGACATTGGGATCGGAAGCGTATTCCTTTGCTATTGCTTCCATGTCGGATGAAGGTGCGACTTTAATAAGGTAAATCCTGTCGACACCGAGTTTTTTTGCCAATGTTTTATCTTTTGGCTTGTACAATTCATCTTGGCTCACAGATAAAACATTAATGCGTTCGTGGAGTTGATCGAGTGAGCTGATGCCCACTTGCGCAATACCACGTGTGGTCTTTGATACCTTGAACTTGGAGGATGTTGTGGCAGAGCTTTTATACTGCACAACGAGAACTCCTGGGCGATATCCGTGTTTTAATGTTTGGTCCTGGCCGCGTTCGATATTCCCTGCAATTGTGAATGCAACCACGCCAAGTATCAGCGTTCACACGAGGAAAAGTTTGTTCATAAATATTACTCCTTAGATTAATGGATATAAAAATAGTGAATTAGGGTTGTGGATTATATATTATTTAACAAGTACAAATTTCGGA
>JACQYX010000265.1:0-3877 GCA_016207985.1 Ignavibacteriales bacterium
TACGCATTTCCGATGTGACCTAAAATTACGATATCCATCATTCCTGTGGGCTGGATATCGAAACTATCGTTATGGGGAAGATAAACTTGTGCCTGTTGATCAAATATCTGGCTTGTGTACTCTGTAAAATATTTTCCGTTAATCCCAATTTTTAAATCGAGGTGGCCGCTCAGTATTTTATCCCAAAAATATATACCACCATTGGCTGACCATTTTGGGAAAGTAATTTGGTTGTCCGCTTGATCTATCATTTCTGTAAATTGTCCTGTACCTTCGATGTAGAAACTCCCGAAGCGAATCTTTCCGCTGCATGCTATGCCTTGAATGATTTTCTTTTTGTGTCGGGTGAATTCGAAAGGCGATGTTATCGACAAGTCCGATAATGGATCGATTGTTATGAGATTCCAAATTGTCCGATGAAATGAACGAGCTTCAAAAACAATTTGATGACTTAAGTTCCATCTGAATCCCATTTCGAAAAGATGGTGCCTCTCGGGTTTGTCATCCTTGAGCGCTGTTGTAAGTAATGTGTCGATCCCGTGTCGTTCCTGAAACGTCGGTAACCGAAACGAACGAGAATATCCACCGAATATTTTTAAGCACGAACTCAACGCGAAGTTTGCATCTCCGCCGTACGATAGAAGATGTTGATCTTTATAATTATCGTAACGCGCATAAGGTGAGATTGTCAAGGCGTCGGTTGCCGTGATTTCAGATTTTCCGAATATGCTTGCCAGTGTTGTATTGCTTTCTTTTGGTGAGGGAGTGATTAACATGTACTGTGATTGAAACTCCGCTCCAATCTCAATAACTTGATTTAGCAAATGCAGATTTTGTGTTAATTTCATACCGAACCATTTTGCCAAATGAGATTGGTCGAGATAGATACCGTTTGGTAGCGAACGATTTTCCAAATCTCGATATCGCCGAGCACTTGTCGTAAAGTAGAATATCAACGTACTGATATCGGTTGAATCGGGCATCAGCCGAGCTGCTGCACCAAACTGTATATCATGGCGGGTGATTTTTTCATACGCATCCGTGTTGCGAACAGTTGCCTGCAAGCTCTCGTATCTGAGCGAGTCGGGTGTTTGTGTGATGTCAACGCCGCCGTACAATCCTAACAACGATTGGTTATACGTTTCGGATGTAAATACATTTACTTTATCACTAATGTTGTAGCGAGCTTTCACACGAGCATTCCAGCAATCGTAATTCTCATTCTGATATCTCTCACCATAGACCGAATGCTGAACACCGGCTGTTACGTTCAAACCGCGGATGATGTCCTGACTCACCATTCCGTCGACGATTCCGAAACCATATCCCGATTCACTGTACCGAATTCTCGAATACGGCTTCACTGCTTTCTTACTTTTTGTAATGAAGTTTACTGTGCCACCTGTGCTGTTAAATCCATAAAGGAACGAGCGTGTTGTCGGTGCAAACTCGATCCGCTCTATATTTTCTGTCGGATATAAATATAGATTGAAAAGTCCGGAGAGCGGATCATTCAAACGGATACCATCACTCAGATAGGAAATTCCTCTGCCGCTCATTCCATGCATTGTGATATCTGGAAGAAATCCAGGACTGCCGAAATCTCTCGATGACACACCTGGCATCAATGTGAGGATGTCCCCAACGTAACGGTAGTTGCTGAAGTTGATCGTTGAATCTAATAAAATATTTTCAGAAGCGAGCGTTCTGTCGATTGTGCCAACATATGGAATTGGTTTGATAAATTTCCTGCTTAAGCTATCGACCGTCGTTGAATCGGTCAGCTCAGGTTGTGAGTATGAGATTGAAGTGACCGTTGTGAATAGGAGGATATATTCTGTTATTCGGATTTTGAGCTTCATCAAAATAAAAATTTTCAGAAAATATATGTAAATACTGAAACAGAAGCAAAAAAGGATAAAATAATTTATTTTAATAAATAGCGGATCGATGGATTGTTGGAATATGCCTCAGGTGGATAGGGTATCGAGATAAATAAGTACGTAGTGTCAAATACACTATGGTTTAAAGTTTGGTTGTGTAACAAAGACTTTAAATTGTTCGCTTAGCCTCTTGACGGCTCTGGTAACATCTTTTTCGTCGGAGAAAAAGCCATAAACTGCTGATCCACTGCCCGACATTTGAGCGAATGATGCGCCTTCAGTATATAGCGTCAATTTTGCAAATGCTATCGACTGATATTTATGAAGCACAACCGGCTCGAAATCGTTATGCAAGAGGAAGTTGAGTTTCTGAGGAGCATTGATGTTTTCTAAAAGAATATGCTTGAGTTATTCCATATCTGGATGTGAGTGGTGAGTTGCTTGCCCGCCTGCGGCGGGTGAAAATTGTGAATTATGGATTTCCTGATATGCCCATGCAGTGGAGATGTGAATATTCGGATAGACAATAACGATCCAATGAGGAATATTAATATCGAAGTAATCGAGAATTTCTCCTCTGCCGGTTGCGTGGGCAGTTCCGAATTTCAAGAAGTATGGGACATCTGAGCCAAGCTGAAGTGCAAGTTTATACAGATCGATTTGTGAAACATCAACCTCCCAAAATTTAGTCAGTCCGATTAATGTTGCTGCCGCATCCGAGCTGCCGCCACCTAACCCGGCACCTATTGGGATATTTTTCGTCAAGGAAATGTTTACGCCTTTTTCAATTCCCGAATATTCTCTAAGAAGTTGCGCTGCGCGGATACAAAGATTCCCTTCGTCAGTCGGTAGATTCGATTCATTAGAAAAAACTTTTATTGTTGATGAAGGTTCTAAGTAGATTTCATCATATAGATCGACGCGATGAAAAACCGTATCAATGTCGTGGTAGCCATCGTCGCGCTTTCTAAGAATCCGGAGACCTAAATTTATTTTTGCGTATGCTTTAAGTGTCAACAATTTTATAGTTCGAATATAAGATTAATTTCTTTTCAACATGGAGGATTTTGACATCTCCACAAAATCGGTATATACGAAGTAGAGTACATTTATGAGATAAAGTCACTGAATGAATCAACTTCTTTTACATCTCCCCGGCGGATATTTTCCTTAGATGCACGCAATCCGTTTAGAAATTCTGAGTTGTATAACTCGTTAGGGGAGAGAGCTTTCGACAAAAATACTTGAATTGTGTGATAAGCTTCAATGACTTTATTTAATTGCTCCTCGGTTAATGTCACTGCAATCGTTGACATATTATTTGCCTATAAGTTTTGTATTTAAGATAAAAAGATGTAACATAAAAAACAAGATGAATCACGGGATAATAGCGTAATAAAAAGGGATGGTCAACTTTACGAGAAGCTCTCCGTTGGGATTACCCCAGCTTTAAAAGGCAGCGATGCCTTGTCCATAAATTCTCATGTAGGACTCCATGAGTGACCTTGCGAATGTTCAACCTATCCACCTTTGGCGGAAACCTTCACAAAGTTTGCATAAACTTAAATCGTGAATCTTTCCCAGCTTTTACCTGAGCAGTAGTATTTTTTTCGTCTCCAAAAACCTATTCGTCGGGCTGTTTGCATCTACTAACTTAGATGTGGTTGAGATTATGGATGTTTTAAGAGCAATTTATTTTTGTGATTTGGTTATTATTGCTGTTAAGATTATATTTTAGAAAAGGGTTTCGAGATTGTATATCGAGGTCATAAAAGAAAAAGTCAGAATTGGTAGATATAGACTTTCAGAACATGCAGATCATGAGCGTGAGAACGACGGGATTACGATACAAGAATTAAAAAGGGTAATATTAAAAGCAGAGTTCCTTGAAGATTATCCAGAAGATAAACGAGGTCAGAGTTGTTTATTGTTAGGATATGATTCAAAGGAAAGACCAATTCATGTGGTATGCGCAATTGATATGAATGATATAG
>JACQYX010000265.1:3897-7553 GCA_016207985.1 Ignavibacteriales bacterium
CTGCCAAAGCGGAAAAATCCACGAGAAAGGAAAATAGAAGATGAAAAATGAAAATCAATATTGCTTTTTATGTGGTGGCTCTATGAGCCAACAGCGAGTTACGAAAATTCAGACTTGGGAAGGTGAGTTAGTTGGCATTATCGAAAATGTTCCGGCATGGGTCTGTAATCAATGCGGTGAGCGTTTTTACGATGGTCCAGTTTTAGAAAAAATTGAAGCGTTAGTGAAAGAGAACTCGAAACCAGAAAAAAATCTAACAGTACCCGCATACGTATTTTAGATTTTTCTGAGTCCCGAGAAATAATCATTTAAAGACGGGTAAATGTTTCATGTGATGCGAACAAATAGCCCCGCCTGATTTCGCAGACAGGGGCTTGTACCATCCATTGAAGCATCAATCATCAATCTTCCATCAAATTCAGATATTACCTGAGAAGCACTCCCACTAAAAGGCAGCGGGATTACTCCTTTATTATAAAATTATTTAAGGAGTAACATCTTCTTCGTCTCCACAAATCTGTTTGTTGGATTGCTCACGTCCACAGCTTCTCCGCCGGAGGCGGACTTGTCCGCCGTCTCTTTGGCGGATACGCCTATGGCGTAGAGGCGGTAGAAGTACATACCCGACGACACGTTTGCATTCCACTCGACATAATAATATCCCGCCTCTTTCTCAGCATCTACGAGCGTCACAACTTTCTGCCCGAGCGTGTTGAAGATTTCTAACTTCACACGGCTGCGACTCGGTACACTGTAACGGATTGATGTGGATGGGTTGAAGGGGTTGGGGTAGTTTTCTGCTAATGAATAAATATTAGGTACAGGTTCTATGTTCACAGGTATTTCAAATTGATTCTCTGAGCGGACTGGTCGTATAATATCACTACCAACGATATCTTGACTACTAGAAGTTTTACCAGTTAAAACTCCGATCGTGTCATTACATGTTAAACCAGTTTCCGAATGTTTGAAATGGAAAACGAGATCGATATCACCGTCACCATCGACATCTTCTTCATGGCGTTTTAGTGGACAATCGGCAGTTGAACCACTTCGATTACCCTTTCCACCATTACCACCGATGCAGTGTGTTTCCTTCGCTTCTGATGGACCAAAGCGTACAGTTGTATGATCTACAGTTTTAGCATCAAATTCTGGATTGGTTAAAATAGCAACGGGGATTACACCGTTCTGGTTTTGGCAATTGATTGAATTTGGATAGCTACCGGGTTTGATGTCGATTTGGACATCAGTTATTGTGGAAATTTTATATACCTTCACCCAATCATAAGTATGCCAATTTTCTAATAGACCACTACCAACGTAAAGTCTATAATTAGTCCAATCATTAGGGGGTTGAGGATATTTTCTCAGATCAATGGCATAGGTTGAGGATTCACCATAAATATTAAATTCATATCCTTTAACATTATTAGAAAGATTAGTTTCTGAATTTGCATCATAATCAGAGAAAATTAATATGGCAGCTCTATTCGGCCATGACGAAGCACTCAAGGCTCTAAATTCAACAATAAATCCTTCAGAACCGTCTAAATCTATTTCTTTATCAATGGAAGCGTCAGGGATATCAGGATCACTGTAATAACCGGAAGATACACCATATAGAATTCCGTTTTGAATTTGCACATAATGATTGTGATGATAGTAGATGGGATAAGGAAATGATTTATTGTCACCGTAGGACCATGTCGGCATACTAAACGATGGGAAATCGGCATTGGATGTATATATCCAATTTGGATAGTTTTCAAAATTATCATCGAAAACAAGTACAGTGTCTTGGCAACTGCCTATATCATGGTACAAGAATAGGCATACAAATATGGAGAGTAAAGAAAATATAAAACTATGAAAATTTTTCATGATAAACTCCTTCGTTTATTGTTAGTTAAGATCCTACATAGAGTCTGCAGGCATTGATTATATAGTTTATCCTTTCATCTCAAACACTTTGCAGAAAAAAGAGGGACTTTTTATTTGGTTGTAATTGGTGAGTGAAATGCTCTAAAAACCCGAGGCTGGTAAACATTTTGCCCTACGTGGATGGAATTTGCTTATTAGGAGGGTTGCTTCAGCTTTGCGAGTGGATCAAGGTAGCGTTTATTTAATGTTGGATGATTTACCCACTTCTCTCCATCCCAGTACCTTATCTCTTTTATAAATTCTTCAAAATACTTTTCGTCGATCGGGAAGTTTAATTGATCACTTTTGTAACATTCCTCTGCAATTTTATCGTAAAAAGAATTTCCAACCACCTTAATTACGTCTAAGTTATAATCAAATGTTAGTTGAATTTTACCTTGCTGACCATTGGTATCAAAATCAATTACAAATATTCTAAAATCTTTTGTATTTTCGTAAACCTCGATTTGATCTATATTATTCCATGTCGAACTAGATGTTATAGATTTTCCAATAATAGTCTTTGGTATTTGTAAATAAGCAATTTCTTTTCCAACAGGATATTTTTCTATTTCGTATTTATTAATCAAGGGAGAATGTCCTATGATATATCGAGAATCCAATATCGCGACACACGCATTATTAAAAGCATTATTAATACCCACTGCGATGATATCTTGTAAGATAATGACTAACTTCAGTTCCATCAATTCCATTTAGTTTATATAAAATTGAAGGGAACATATTTGTATGACACGTTAGGATATATATCTCTTTTGAACCATCTAAGTCATAATCTCCAGATAATATTCCGCTTATTCTAAATCGATCGCCTTTATAATCTGTTTGGTTAGTAAAAGTAAGTGATTGAGTGAATGCTCTTTCCCAAAATATTTTATTTAACTTGATTGATTTACATTTTAATAATACTATATTGTTTTTATCATAATCCGATGCTTCTTTGATCGATTGTGCCCAGATTACTTCATTAAACTGATCACCATCGATATCTTCAAATGCCAAAAGTTTGTTTTCTTGGAAATTGCGATTATGATATACAGTCCTTTCTCCAATCCATTCTTCATCAATAACCTCTCCATACTTATTCTTCACCAGCATTATCTCACCTTTAAACTCAGCATGAGTTGGGTTGAGGTCTCTTGGTTTTGTTTCTGCGGGTTTAAATAAATTTATCAACCCGGCGATTATTAATGCGGAGAACATAAGCGATCCTCCGCTTGAAACGTACGGGTGCCTAATTGCCCACCTTGCAACACGGAAGGGGAGTGCGAGATTCACTTCGGGACGCATTATATAATCGGATAGCCGCTTTTGTATGTCGTGCTGTGTGCGAGCGGGAAGCTTGTTAGGTATTACAGCAGGTAGATTCTCACTCGTCTCCAGATCAGCTTTTAAGCTGGTGTAGAACTCGGCAACATTATCGTACAATTCTTTACAACCCTTACACTCGGCTAAATGTGCTTCAATCTTAGCACGCTCATCCACTAGCGCGGGAGAGTTAAGTATGTAAAGTTCTAATTTTGTTTCTTCTATGTGCTTGTTAATTGTCATTCGTTAATGCAAAAAGTAAAAAAAACTAACGGTCGTGAGTGGAACTCACTCCCAACCAATGGTAATTTTGTTTCGTCTATATGATTCATCAATTCAAAATTCAAAATTAAAAAATAAAAAATGTTCGTTGCTCATTATTTGTCATTAGTCAATAGTCATTT
>JACQYX010000266.1 GCA_016207985.1 Ignavibacteriales bacterium
ACTCAGGGAAAGGGAAATTTATTATTTAAAATCTGGAGAGGAATTATGGGAAAGAGAGAAAAGTTTGTTAATCAGGTGGCATCGTTTATTGAGGGGAATCTCGACAGATGGTTTCATGAAATACAGGGTGAACCCATGGGGCAATTTATTCGAAGAAAGCTTACCGAAAAGATTATAGAAGAAATTTTAACTTCTAATAAATATGGGTATCAGATTGCTAAACAATTTGACTTCCCAAATAGTGATTCCTTTTATCATTGGATTGACCGTCACTTCGGGAAATCCTTTGAAGAACTCAAGAAAAATTTAGATGTCCTCCACACACCACTATCTAATAAGCATTCGTTGGATGTGAGGAAACTGCAAGCATCGTTTTTAAAAAAATAATACACAAAATAACTACAAGAAATAACCAATCAAATCCTTGACTTTTCAGTGTTTTGTTCTATAAATTACAGGTAATCTGGGAAAAGAGGATTCATGGAAACTAATACTCCAATAAGAGATTATACTGTTCTTATTTTAAGAATATTGCTCGGCAGTCTTTTTGTATTTTCCGGAAGCGCAAAATTATTCAATCTAAATGAGTTTGCTAAAAGTATCATAGAGTTCGGATTTACATGGGGTTCATTCCCTTATATATTGAGTGTACTTATAACATTGATTGAGCTCATTGCCGGTGTTTGTTTGGTCTTAGGATTATGGATAAAAATGACGAGCGGAGTTTTAATGGGCTTGTTACTATTGTTTATCGCTGTTATTATTCCACAGATAGCGGTCGGTAATGTTATCGACTGTGGTTGTTTTGGACCATTGGCTGACAGTAAGGTGGACGTAACTTTGATAATACGCGATGTCTTCCTCTCGATACTGACTTTCATCTTGTTCAACCAAAATAAAAGTCGTTTCAGTTTAGACTCACTTATAGTAAAAGGAGTTGCATAGTTATGCAAAAGAGGATACAAGTTTTAAGCCTTTTGATTAATGTATTTTTGATTTTTGAAGTAATTCTTTTGATTAATCAAAATCGGGGAATGAAGACTAGATTGGATGAATTAACAAAAAGGCCAGAGCCGCTAAAGATTGGTGAACGTGTGGGTTCATTCAAAGTTATCACCCTAGACGGTGACAGTACTGAAATTACATATAATGATACAAAGAAAAAATACATGTTATTTGTTTTTTCAATAGCATGTCCTATCTGTGCAAAGAATTTGCAAAATTGGAATGAATTGGCAGAAATAAGTGGAAACAAAAATATTGATGTAATAGGTATTTCTATCAGCAAATTAGAATCGACAAAACAATATTTATCAGATAAACAGGTTAAATTTTCAGTTGTCATGAGAGCAGATACAAGCTTCGACAAGCAATACAAAATAATTGGTGTACCTCTTACATTTCTTATTGATAAAGGTGGTATTGTTGAAAGTGTAACTATTGGTGAATTAAAACAAGAACAATTGACTGATTTAAAAAATATTATTAATGCCGATAAGGCAATTTAAATAACTAAACAATAAACTAAAATGAAAGTTCAAATGTATTTCATAAACCAATATATCCAATAAAAAAAAATGAAAGGAATACCGTTATGAAAAAATATCAAATAATGGTGCTTGGAATCGCAATTATTATTATGATTGCGGGTGCTCTTCAGACGATGGGGGGATATGACATAAAACTTTGTGTAAATATGAGTTGTGATCCTAATGATTACACTTACCCCTGTACGGAACAATGCAAAACACCTAGTGGGGAATCGAAATATCTTTTTTGGCAAGGTATGAATATTGGCAACGATGCATGTTGTAATAATGGCCAAACTAATACTTGGTGCTCACAAAAGTAATGATTATGTCGATCTAATTCAGAAGAAGCCATATTCCATTTGTCCAGAGGACTCAAAAAAGCAGTACACTGATGTCTAACAGAATCCCTTTGGAACTTTTGGTAAAACACTAAATAAAAATAGTACACAATAATTTTGAAAAGGAGTAACACGATGAAAAAATATCAAATCATGGTAATTGGAATCGCAATTATTGTTATGATTGCAGGTGCCCTACAAACAATGCAAGGATCGCTAATCACTTGGCCAAATTGCATCCAAATCGATTGTGAACACCCTGAGAACTATTATCCGACTTCCTGCATTTATCAATGCTGGAATGATGAAGAACTGAAATATGTTTTTGCCACCGGAGTAGACATTGGTTATTCTGCTGAGTGCTGTTCAGGTCGTACCGATGTCTGGTGTACGGAAAAATAAAATCTGCGGTGATTCTGGTGATGCTTTAATAAAACTAAACTAGCGTATTCCTATCCCAGGTTAACGCCAATTTGCTTGTTAAATAGATAATTTTAATAAGGAATAGACTATTATATCTTAAATTTTAAGCAGCGATTCTTTTGGTGTTGAGAGGCGCTGTTTTTTATTTTTTTTATCTTATAAATATCTTTGATATCACGATATAATGATTGAATTTGTCTAATATATATAAGCTCATTACTCTAGTCTATGTTGATCACTGATTGTTGGCGATGATTTTGTTTTGATTTTTAATTCTCTGTATATTAAAAAAAACAGAGTATTTTTAATATCTTCTTGGAAAAATACTGTTGTATTTTTACATCATATCTTTATGAAAATATTCTTTAATAGATTTAGATGTGCACTCCTTTTAATCTCAGCCACCATAATATTATTTTTCATCTCTTCAGAAATTTTCAGTCAAAAAAGATATAAAGACTACAATACTTCTTCCATACATTCCCGCACTCACCACGAGATCACTCAGGGATTTAATATGAAGTTACTAATGGCACCTAATGGAATAATTGGTAGGTGGGTTTTCTACCCCAATTTACACGATCCCAATTTTATCGGATTAGAATATCCTGAAGGTTCATCAATTGAACATCTCTTCTGTGAAGGACTTTGGATCGGTGCACTTATCGATACAGTTATAGGAGGGAATCACGTCACGCTTAAGCGTGTTTCTACGTCTGAGTGGGCATCCGGTGTTAAGGAGTACCCATTCGGACATGTATATGAAGACTATATCTCCGAGATGACTCCTTTTGACACTGCACATCCATGGCTTCACCTCTCAATTTTAAACAGCGACTCAGGAGCCGTATCAGAAAGCGATTACATTTGTGAGTATACGGATACCATCCCGCACAAAGATTCTCCAGGACACATGCCGCTTGGAGTGAAAGTCATTCAGCGTTCTTATGCATGGGGAAAATATTTAATCGCCCCCGTTCTTCCAATCGATTACACGATCGTCAATATCGGTGGAAAGACTTTGAGAGATGTTTATATCTCACTCTATTTCGATCCCGACGTCGGTACAATATACTACAGCGAATACACGAACACAAATTATAGCGGTTACTTCCCCGAACTTCGGACAGTATACATTGATAATGCGGTCGCTCTTGATGCTACACCATTAGGTATTACTATACTTGCTACACCTGCACCGCTTCAAAATGATAATTACATTTTCCAGTGGTTTAGCTCTGCTTGGCCATTCATCCATGGGACAACTTGGTTCGATGAAGACAGTAAGAGATATGACCTCATGAGCGGGAATACATTTCCCATGGAAACACCCATCAAGCCAAATCAATCGATTGATGATCCGGGTGATGTGGAAATTTTATTTTCTTTCGGTCCAATCGCACAGTGGAATTCAAACGAGACACTACATGTCGCTTATGCTCTCGTTGGCGGTTTTTCAACGAAGTTGGGAAGAATCAGTGTCTATGATAATGCAAAAGCAGCCCAAACACTTTATGCTCGCAACTACCATCCATTTTTTACAACACCGGCACCCAAACTCCGCATCGAGCCGGGATATAAAAGTGTCACGCTAAACTGGGCATACACAGGCAGCGGTGTCAATCCCGTAGAAACATGGGACGATGCAAACCAGCTTATCCATCTTTATCCTGAAGATCACTGGCGAAGAATAAATCCTCCCGAAGTTCATACAACGGGAGGAAGAATATTCGAGGGATATAGATTGTACCGGAGCGAAGACCCAGCCGGCACGGCAAAAAGCTTCGTGATGCTGAGACAGTGGGATATGATAGAC
>JACQYX010000291.1 GCA_016207985.1 Ignavibacteriales bacterium
ATTTTTCACGACTCAAACAACGATACCGTCAGCACAGAGGATTATCACGCTTTCATCGCCTTAATTATTTTCATTGGTATTTAGCTTTATGTCTGCACTAAAACAGCAACACTATTTGAGCATTATACCCGAAATGACATTCAAGGGTTTTTACACAGTCTCCATCCCTTCGGGACAAAGAACTAATTACGAATGACAAATGACCAAGAATAAATTCATAGGTGAAGCAATAACTTTTGACGACGTTCTTCTCGTACCAAAGAAGTCTCAAGTATTACCGCGCGATGTGGATGTCATAACGAAACTTTCTCGCAACATAACACTCAATATTCCATTACTCTCTGCCGCGATGGATACAGTGACCGAGGCAAAGATGGCAATAGCACTTGCACGAGAAGGCGGGATAGGTATTATTCACAAGAATATGAGCATTGCCGAGCAAGCGATGCAAGTCGATCAGGTGAAACGATCGGAAAGTGGGATGATACTCGATCCAGTCACGATGAAATCGTATCAAACTGTTGGTGATGCACTGGAGTTGATGAGTAAGTACCAGATTTCTGGAATTCCGATTATTAGTGAGGACGGAAAGCTGATTGGTATCGTAACGAATCGAGATCTGAGGTTTGAACCAAACCGAGGATTGAGAATCTCCAAGATAATGACATGCGAGAACTTGGTAACCGCTCCGATCGGAACCACGTTGGAACGAGCAGAACACACCCTTCAGAAACATAGAATCGAAAAGTTACCAGTGGTCGATAAATCGGGCAGGTTGCGTGGATTGATTACATTTAAAGATATTCAGAAAAAGAAACACCATCCGAATGCATGTAAGGACAAGCATGGACGATTGCGTGTAGGAGCGGCTGTCGGTGTTACCGCTGAGACAATCGAACGGATTACGGCGCTTGTTCGAGCAGGAGTAGATATAATCGTGATCGATACGGCACACGGTCACTCGAAAAGTGTTCTCAAGATGGTGAAACGTGTTAAAAAAGATTTTCCAAACTTGGAATTGATAGCGGGAAATGTCGGAACACCCGAAGCAACACGTGACCTTATTCGTGTCGGTGTCGATGCCGTGAAAGTCGGAATCGGTCCGGGCTCGATTTGTACCACAAGAATAATCGCAGGTGTTGGAGTGCCGCAGGTGACGGCTATATATGAATGTTCAAAAATTGCATCACGCTCACGGCTGCCAATTATCGCTGATGGAGGTATAAAACAGACCGGTGATATAGCCAAAGCTATCGCTGCTGGTGCTGACTCGGTTATGATTGGCGGATTATTCGCCGGAGTCGAGGAAAGCCCCGGCGAAAAAGTTTTATACGAGGGTAGAAGTTACAAGGTTTACCGTGGTATGGGTTCCATCGAAGCAATGAAGCGGGGCAGCAGCGACCGATATTTTCAAGACGTGGAAGAAGGTTTACCTAAGCTTGTACCCGAAGGAATCGAGGGTCGTGTACCATATAAGGGTCCACTTGCCGATACCGTTTTTCAAATGATCGGCGGATTGCGTTCTTCGATGGGTTATTGCGGCTGCAAGAATATAAAGGAGATGAAAACGAAAACTCAATTTTTAAAAATATCGGAAGCCGGTTTACGTGAGAGTCATCCACACGATATTTCGATCACAAAAGAAGCACCGAATTATCGTCTGTAACTCAAATAAGCTGTCCTATTCTATCTTTCTTTCAACTAGGGAGAAGAATAGAATGAGGATAAAAAAATCGCGATTCTATAATCTATAAATCTAACTTATGAACTCTGCATCATCGTATTTTAATTCTCGACTTCAAAAACTTCGCTCGCAAATTGATTCATTAAAAATTAATGCGTTTCTTATTACCTTCCAGCCACACCTCAGATACATCAGTGGTTTTTCAGGTTCGGCAGGTGTCGGAATCGTTACTCAGAACAATGCTTACCTACTCACAGACGGCAGATATGCAACTCAGGTACGAAAGGAGACTTCAGGTTGGAAAATTTTCATTACCCCCAACGATCTCTTCGAAGAAATTAAAAAGCAGCGACTTTTGCACACGGGGATGAAGGTTGGGTTCGATGGTAATACATTAATCTTCGGACAATTTCAACAATTGAAAAACCTATTCTCGCATGTCAAATTTCTTCCGAAAGTCGATGTAATCAATAAAATTGCTGCGGTGAAAGATCAATCTGAAATCTCTAAGATTCAAAAAGCTATCGAGATAACTGATAAAGTTTTCACGGAAATTCTATCATATCTTAAACCGGGTGTACGGGAAATCGATATTGCCGCTGAGATTTCGTATCGTCATCTGAAACATGGTGCTGAGGGGGATGGTTTTCCCGCCATTGTTGCAAGCGGTGAGAGGAGCGCACTGCCGCATGGTCGTGCCTCCCAGAAAAAGTTAAAGAGTGGTGAATTGGTTACACTCGACTTCGGATGTATTTACGAAGGTTATCATAGCGACATGACTCGGACGGTTATTCTTGGTAAGCTAAAGCAACCTTAGAAGCTGGTAATGTAGTTACCATCGAGCCGGGTATTTATATTCCTCAATTCGGCGGTGTTCGTATCGAAGACGACATAATCATTACAAACGGATATTGTAAGATTCTAAATACGTCTCCGAAAGAGCTTCTTCTTCTTTAATCAGATGATTCAAATAGATGAATATGATTCAAAAGTCGTTTCGCAATGTTCTCGTAATCGCATATTATTTTCCACCGCTCGGGTTGAGCGGCGTTCAGCGCACGCTGAAGTTTGTCAAGTATCTTCCCCAATTCGGCTGGCAGCCAACCGTTCTTACTGTTACGCCAACCGGATATTATGCACAAGATTATACGCTTCTCGATGAGCTTCATCCACAGCATATCGCAATCGAGCGTGTCGGCTCGCTCGACCCTAATCGTTTGTTCAGACATAAAGGTGTTGTGAGAATGCCGTCAGAACGCTGGAGAAAAATATTTACTTTCATCAGCGATACATTTTTTATCCCCGATAATAAAATCGGCTGGAAACGGAAAGCATTAAAAAAAGCAGAAGGATTATTTAGAAAGAAAAATTTTGATGTTATTTTCGCTACGGCTCCGCCTTTTACCGATTTTTTAATCGGCAAGGAATTGCACAAGAAATTCAATAAACCGCTAGTTATTGATTATAGGGATCCGTGGCACGAGTATCCATATAAATACTATCCAACACCACTTCACAAGCTCTGGAATTACAAATTAGAGAAAAAAGTACTCAAGGCAAGTTCTCGTATACTGGTCACCAGCCGAAAAACTAAGGAATTAATTCTGAAGAGATTTAAGTTTCTTCATTATAACGATATTACGATTCTTCCCCACGGTTATGATCCGCTTGCGATACTCGAGGTACCCCTTGTTGTAGTAGCCGGCGAAGTTGCCGATGGTGTCGCGGATGATGCGGCGGCGCTGGTAGCGCGAGTGTTTCCGGGCAGAGATGATGTCGAGCCATCGCTGGCTCTCCCGGATGATCTCCTTGCGGCTCATCGGCTCTTCGGCGTCTGGGTGAGGCATGCTTTTTCCCGGCAGCGCGAAATGCCGGCCGCGAGGGAGGATAGCACAGACGCACGGGTGGCGGCGTGTGGGGACGGCCGAGAGCGATACAGACAGATGGAAAGCCGCATCACTGCGAAGGCACGGGGAAACCAAACCACGAAGGCTCGAAGGACCCGAAGAGCGGCACAAAGAGCCCC
>JACQYX010000292.1 GCA_016207985.1 Ignavibacteriales bacterium
AATCCGCCGAGGATGGCTGCGATAAGAAACGGTGTTATTGTGCCAGTGGAAAACCTGCCGTCAAAGAGTCTTCCGGAAATACCTGCAATAGAATTCACAACAATGAACAAAGCTGATGTGGCAGCCGTGAATTTTGGATCAGCCCATTTCATCAAGAGAATAATCGGGCTGAGGAATATCCCACCTCCTACCCCGACAACACCTGATAAAAAACCGATTGCACCACCTGTTGGTAAAGCGATCTTCATGCTTGGGAGAGTGAAAATGGATACTTTCCTAATGTCGGATTCAAGTTTCATCGATAAGCGAAATGCAGCAGCCATAAGTGCGATTGCAAGCAGTAGCCCGTAATAATATTTAGGAATATTTATCATGCCGCCGATGAATGCAAGAGGGATAGAGGTTATTAAAAAGGGGATTGTGAGCTTGGAAGAAAAATGCCCGGAACGATAGTACGAGTAAAACGCAATTCCGGCGACGAGGATATTCAGAAGTAATGCAGTCGATGCCATTTCATCGGGTGCAAATGAAAACAAAGATAGAATTGCAAGATAACCCGACGCACCGCCGTGACCTACAGATGAATACAAAAATGCGACAAGGAAAAATAAAATACCAATCAAGAGAACGATAGAAATATCCATAGGATTTTAATATATGAAATAAAATAGAAACGGTTGATTCAAAATCATCAAACCAACCGTTTAAATTTAAAATTGCAATTGAATAATGCTTTTAAGTCTTAATCCATGTCGTATATTCCGTATCTACTTTTTATTTTTTATCTTCATCAACTCAACAGCTTTTGCGGCAATATGTTCTGCGCTCACTTCGAACTCTTTCACCAGTTCCCATGGTGCACCGGAGTCGCCAAAGCGATCCTTCACACCGATAGCACCCGTGATTATCGGTCTGCCGTATAGCTCAGGGCTTTCAGTAATAACGCCGCTCACCCGCCATGCAAGTGCACCAATCTGATGTTCTTCAGCAGTGATGACAATACCTGTTTCCTTTGCCGCTTTGATTATTGCTGTTTCATCGATTGGCTTTAACGTGTGAATATTAACAACGCGTGTTTCCCAATTATAATCTTTCTTCAAGATATAAGCTGCTCGCATTGCTTCCGGAACCATCGGTCCACAAGCAATGATTGATAAATGTTCGTTTTCGTTCTTGTATTGGTCGGCGAGAACAGTTTCGAACGAGTCGATAAAGTTTTCAGATTCCGATCGTAATCGAGTCACATTTGCTTTCCCAAAAATGAACGGCGTTTTTTCTGTCGTTACGATCGGTGTTGCCTCACGTGCAAAACGGAGGAATTTTGGTCCAATATGTTTTAAAAGAAGATAATCACTTGCTTTTTTTGTTTCGACGACATCGCAAGGAACAACTACCGACATGTTAGGTAATCCGCACACATTGAATAAATCTTCGAGTGCCTGATGTGTTGCACCATCGGGTCCGACGGAGACACCGCCATGTGCACCTGCGATGAATACGTTAAAGTTACCATAACACACAGAAACCCTGAGTTGGTCAAGATTTCTCGCTGCAGCGAATGTGCCGTAAGTTCCCAAGACGGGGAGTTTTCCTTCCTTTGCGAGTCCTGCTGCTGCTGCTGTTGCCGATTGCTCTGCGATTCCCATACTGAGCCAGCGTTTTTTTCGATCAGGTTTGCCCTGATAAAAATCACTGATCGTGATAGAACCGGAGATATCTAAACCAAGTGCAACGATTCGTTCGTCATCACCATGATCGGCAAGAGACTGACCAAAACCTTTCCTCGTCGGCTCCATTTTCACTTTCATAATATTGTTAGAGTTCCACCAATAATTCTTTTTGAATTTTGGAACCTTTACATCGAGCTTCTTATCAACTTCTTTTTGATAGTTTTTTGCATGTGTTAACAATTGTTCATATGGAATTTTCTCTTTGAGTCCGAGTTCTTCCAACCCCTTCAGCATCTCTTCATAGTTTGGAGACTTTCCGTGCCATCCTGCAACATCTTCCATGAAGCTGACGCCCTTTCCCTTTACAGTTTCAGCAATGATGAGCAGCGGTTTCCCGACACCGCGTTTTCCTTTTTGAAGTGCATTGATAACTTGCTGCATCTCATGTCCGTTAATCCGGATAACTTCCCAGCCGAAGCTTCGATATTTGTCTTCAAGGGGGTCAACGTCCATTACTTCACGTACCCATCCATCGATTTGTAATCTATTATAGTCAATTATGCCAACGAGGTTATCGAGTTTAAAATGTCCGGCCTCCATCGCCGCTTCCCAAATGTTACCCTCCTGTTGTTCACCGTCGCCCATGATACAAAAAGTTTTATAATTCTTACCATCAAGTTTTCCAGCGAGAGAAATACCAACAGCAACGCTCAATCCCTGACCAAGTGAGCCGCTTGAGACTTCGACCCCGGGTAATTTTAACCAATGCGGATGTCCTTGAAACGGTGAGTACAGTTTTCGCAGATACATGACATCCTCCTTCTTGCAGAAACCGGCGAAAGCAAGTCCGAGATATAAACTTGGAGCTTTATGTCCTGTTGACCATATAATGCGGTCGCGGTCTTCCCATGAAGGATTCTTCGGATCGTGATCGGCGATTTTTAAATATAGGGCTGCCGTTACGTCCATTATCGAGAGTGTTCCACCCGCATGACCGGAACCTGCTGCGCAAAGTGCAACAAGATTGTATCCCCGCATGAGTTTGGCTTGTTCTTTCAGCTCATCAATTGAGTAATCTTTAATAATTTTTCTGGTTTTAGAATCGATCAGTGCCATGTATTGTTCCTTTGAATTGAAGAAATTCTGAATAGGTGTAGATGAGATGACAATACCTATTGTGTGCCAAAAAGTAATGCTTTTTTAGCTGAAAATCAAATATCACGATGTGATTTTTCTCATGTCTGTGATGCTAAATTTCAATAATGAAAAGATTATCGGTGGATTGCTTTGCCTACCTCACAATCCCCGCAGCGTTCTTCAGTACAATAAAATTTATAGAGCTGGATAGCACCCTGTTGCAACAATACCGTATCGAGCTGCATCTTCTCTTTAAGAAACTGATGAGAGATCGTTCGTGTAATTGTATTCTCTGAGGATAGAGGACAATGCTCATATAATGACAATATTTCTTGCCTGATGTCTTTATCTTTAAAGATTCTTGCGTACAGTAGAGCTATTGGGATTACTGCGTTCAGAACTATTTCATCTGCTCGACTCTTTCCAATTAATTTAGTCCGAATGGTTTGTGATCTTTCGCCGAACCTGTAATGCGTCGACCAGAATCCATCGATTGGGACAATAAACAATTGTATGATAGAAGAATACTTATCCTGGCTTTTTAAGTCTGTGGCTTTTAGAATCTGAACAATCGTTTTTAATACGGAATCTTGGATGAATCTTTGAATGAGTTTCGCTGCACCGGCGATTCTGATGGTCGGGAAGTTATCCGGGCGTAAGCGGAAAAATTGCCATACAGATCCATTCATGACTTCGTTATGAAATTCTGTTTTATGTTGCTTCCATAGACGT
>JACQYX010000293.1 GCA_016207985.1 Ignavibacteriales bacterium
CCTACATAAATCGTGGTCGATGAAGATTTTGAAACCGCAATTGCTGAAATCGTTGCACCGGAACTTCCGGTTCCATCACCGGTTAAATCTGAACTTATCGCAGACCACAATGTTCCACTATTGGTTGTGCGAAAAACTCGATATGTTCCTGCTACTAAATTTGACGGATTGGATGGATCCATCACAAAGGGTGCTATAAAACCGCAACGATCGGTGCTGCCATCAAATTGACCGCTTCCAGTCGGAATACCGTTCATCGATTTTACCCATGGACTTCCGGAATTGGTTGACTTCTGGATACAAAGATAAACGTATTCGGTAAACACTGTGGTGGGTGTGTTATAATCGACCCAAGTAGCGCCGCCGTCACCGCCAAGAGATATTGACCATGTGGGCGGTGATGTTGTTTTTAATGTGCCATTATCCTGTGTTCCACCATAATAAATCGTTTGTGTCGGATGAACTGCTCCACTGTAAAACTGGACGGTTCGAAATCCTGTGTTAATATCGATGAATGAACTGCCGCCGTTGGTTGATTTAAATATTCCACCATCGCATCCAAAGTATATGATCGATGGATTCGCAGGATCGAAAGTGATAGTGTGTTGATCCACATGAACGTACGGTGTTCCATATCCATCGGTAATTCGATTCCATGACGTCCCGCTGTTCGTCGATTTGAAGATATTAATTCCACCTGTGTAAACTATATTCGTATCCGTAGGATGTACTGCAATAACGTTGTTGTACCAACCCTGACCACCAAGATGAGTTCCGCTCACCGCACCAGAATAATCGTATGGGGTTGCAACGGTTGTCCAGTTTGTGCTATTTGTTCTTGTTTTCAAAATACTGTGGGTGTAGTAATTTGAATCAGCAAGGCAAGCAAAAACGACCGGAGTAGAATTTTTTGAAACTGCCAAACTTATCCGTCCATATTTAGTGGTAGTCGCCTGGAAACCATTCGTAACTTTCGCCCAATTTGTACCACCGTCAGTCGTTTTGTAAACACCATCGGCGGTAAAAAGTCCGAATGCACCATAAAGAACATTAACATTTGAGGGATCAAGCACGAGATCGGTACAAAATTTTGATATTGTCCCAGGGGAAGTAATTTTCGACCAGCTCGATCCAGCATTTGTCGATTTCCAGACTCCCGCATCTGTAGCTGACAATGCCGCGAAAAGTATGTTAGAGTTATCAGGTCTTATGACGATTTTATTGATATAATAATAGTAGTTGGGTGAACTTGCATTGACGAAGTTATTGAGGACGCTCCAAGTAGTACCTGCATCGGTAGATTTTAAAATTCCAATACCGCGTAATGCATCTATGTTGTAATAACCTTCTCCAGTTCCCGCATAAATAATATTCGAATTGGTCGGATCGATTGCAATACAACCAATAACGAGATTCGGAGCAAAATCTGTTATCGGAGACCATGAACTACCGGCGTCTATTGATTTCCATATGCCGCCACTCACCGAGCCACAATAAATCACACTCGAATTATTGGGATCGATTGCAATCGATCGGACGCGACCGCCTATATTACTCGGACCAACAGATGTCCATGAAACTGATACAGCAGTGATCTTGGCAAGGTTAAACTTTTTCATATGTGCTTCCGCATTCTCCCTCCATTCGTATGGTATCTTCCCGGTTGGATATGCACGCTGGTCGTTGTACCATTTCATCGCTTCCATAGCACCGGTTGCTTTTAAATTTCCTGGAATCTTCTCCAGCATACCGTCTGCAGATAAGCTGGAATGCTCTTTAGTTTGGAATATTCCAATCATGAACGATGAAATAAATATTGCCATAATTAATAAAAACTGACCAATCACTAATTTCATAAATTTTTCCTTAAAATAAAATATCAATCATGGATAACATCAACCAGTATCCACCGACCATTTGAATTTAACGAAATAATTCCCTGTAATCTATCTCCCTGTTTATAAGTTCTCAATTTTAATAATTTCATGTTTCTCTCATGACGTTTATCGATTTTCCGATTTCCCTCCTTATAGAACTCCGGTGTCACTATGAGATGCTGCCCCCCGGTCTCCGCAATCGTTTCCGAACCTTCAACAACTGATATTGAAGAGACAGTAATAAACAGTCGAAAATCAATCTCATCGACTATAGTCACCGAATCAACAATAGCTTCTACTTTTACTGCGTTAGATTTAATCGCTGTTGGCTGGCTGTGTTTTACCGGAGAAGATACCACATTGGTTGTTTTCTGTTCTAAATTTTCGCCTGAATTTGAAGCATTAGATGAGCAACATCCCACATCTAACAAAACGAAACTTACAAGTAGAAGAATAAAAATAATATTCATACAATTATAATATGCTTAGTATTCATGTGAAAATCAAGGAGATTGAAGTTTTTATGGATAATTTGGATAATGCTTCCGAAAATCGTATCATTATTAGTATAAAATTCGGAACTTCTGTTCCCTCCCTATTTATTTATCACCGAAAGGATTTTTTAATGAAATATTTGTTAATCGTTGTACTCACAATCGGAATTTTAGCCTGCCAGAGTAATACACAGGATAAGGTTCAGTTAAAAACGCTAAAAGACAGTGTCAGTTACAGTATCGGCATGAGTATCGGTCAAAATCTGAAGATGCAGCAAGTCAATGTCGAGCCGGCAGTTCTTGCGGAAGGAATCAAAGATATACTCGACAGCAGTAAGACATTAATGACTGATCAGGAAGCACAAACCGTAATGATGAATTTCCAAAAAGAAATGATGGCAAAACAAGAGGAAAAAATGAAAGCACAGGGTGAAATAAACAAAACAGCCGGTGAAAACTTTTTAAGCGAGAATAAGAAAAAAGAAGATGTCGTGGCGCTGCCAAACGGACTGCAGTATAAAGTAATCAAAATGGGAAATGGTCCGAAACCCAAAGCAACAGATACAGTTAGCGTTCATTACAGAGGTACACTTATTGATGGAACAGAGTTCGACAGCTCGATTAAACGGGGCCAACCTGCAACATTTCCACTGAACGGTGTGATTAAAGGATGGACCGAAGGGCTTCAGCTAATGCCGGTCGGCTCGAAGTTTGAGTTCTTCGTTCCTTCCGACCTTGCATATGGTGATCGCGGCGCCGGACAATTAATCGGACCGAATTCGACACTTATTTTCGAAGTCGAGTTACTCTTCATCAACGGCAAATAATTACACAAGATTCTTACAAGAATACTTAACGATATGTTTCGTCGCATCTTGTACATATTTTATTTAATACTATTTTTCATCACAACGGGGTTTAGTCAGGAATCATCTACCGATTCTCTGAAAAGCCCCATGTTTAATTACCAAGCCCTGAAAAGTCCGGATTGGGTCAAAGATGCAATCATATATTGTGTTTACTTGCGATCTTTTTCTCCCGAAGGATGGCTACCACTTCACCGGCATCTTCGAGGGCCATATTGCTGTACAATGGAACAAAGTCAGCGCGTCCGGACCAACTGATCAGCACGACAATCCCTGCCACGGTCATCGCCGCCAACAAAAGCAGAGCTATAGTCGACTTCCAAAAGCTCCTAAATGTTGTTCACAAACATAAAATGAAGTTGATCATTGATCTCGTCATCAATCACACATCGTGGGACAGCAAATTGATACAGCAGCACCCTGAATGGTTCATGAAAGATTCTACGGGTAGCATAATCTCCCCGAATGATGATTGGTCTGATGTTGCCGATCTCGATTATTCCAAACCTGCACTGCGCAGATATATGTTAGAAATGATGGAGTGGTGGGTGAAGGACATCGGTATCGACGGTTTTAGGTGCGATGTGTCGGAGCTTATTCCGATAGATTTTTGGAACGAAGCACGCGAACGATTGAATCAAATAAAACCGGTGATGATGTTATCGGAAGGGTCGTTACCCGAGCACCATTTGAAAGCATTTGATATCACATACTCATGGAACCTTTACGATGCTCTTGATGCACTTCTGAGAGGAAAACTATCAGTAACATTCATTGATACTCTTTTAAACCAAGAGCAATCTGAATTTCCGGCCAATTCTCTACGATTACGATTCAACACAAATCATGATAAAAATGTTTGGGATGCGCCCGCAATCGAAAAGTTTGGTTTTGACGGCTTGAAACTCACTTCTGTATTGATTAATACGATCCCCGGTATTCCGCTGCTTTATAATGGGGAAGAAGTAGCAAACGATAAGCGACTTAACCTCTTCGATAAGGTAGAGATCGACTGGAATCGACCACGAACAATGGATTCCCTCCATAAAATTCTTTTCAAGTTAAGAAAAGATAACGTTGCATTGTCCCGCGGTAAATTCGTTAAGATACCAACATCTAATGATAACGAGGTTTACACGTTTTTCCGCGTCGATGGCGATAATAAAATCATAGTAGCATTGAATTTTTCGAATGAAAAGCAGCCCCCGGAACTGTATATCCCATTCGATTTGTTATTAGGGAAGAAGCAAAAAATGAAGATGAAAGATATTTTATCTAACACTTCGTTGACAATCGAGCGACAGAAACCATGTACCTTATCATTAACTCCGTTTGGCTGCCAGATATTATTACTTGAGAAATAAATTATCCAAATTTTTACCTGAGGGCAAAAATGATCGTCAAATCAATTAGAAGAATATTTATTTATTTTGTTCTAATTCAAATTGGGATAAGCGGATGTAATAAGCAAGAGAAGATTGATATCGATGCATATAAAAATGAAATAGAGCAATGGCATATAAAACGATCTGACGGTTTGAAGAGTGACAACGGATGGCTCA
>JACQYX010000282.1:0-770 GCA_016207985.1 Ignavibacteriales bacterium
AGTTTCCATAATTACTTATACAAAAACAATTTACAGTCATCTGAGCAACACTTTCTGAACATTATACCCATTTCGAAGGAACGAAGTGACTGAGAAATCTAATCAAGATCAAAGATTTCTCTCCCGACTTCGTCGGAATCGAAATGACAAAAACACTTTTTACACAAACTCGATGCCTTCGGCATTCTTGGTACTTTGTTCTTTGCTTTACTAACATACTCTATACTCGCATACTCAACTACTCGTCTACTCTCACACAAATGCTGGAATCCCTGTTATATCTTCCCCAACAATCAGTGTATGCATCTCATGTGTCCCTTCGTATGTTTTCACAGATTCTAAGTTTGCCATGTGTCTCATGACAGGGTACTCATCGAGGATACCGTTAGCTCCGAGAATTTCTCTCGCAATCCGTGCAATCTCTAATGCCATATTAACGTTGTTTCGTTTCGCTAAAGATACTTGTTGGAATCTCAATTTCTTTTGATCTTTCAACCGACCGAGTTGTAAGCAGAGCAATTGTGCTTTGGTGATTTCAGTAACCATAAAAACAAGTTTCTCTTGCGTAATCTGAAACGATGCAATGGGCTTACCAAATTGAATGCGCGATTTGGCATAATTGAGGGCTGAATCGTAACAAGCCATTGCAGCACCGATTGCACCCCAGGCAATCCCATACCGCGCTTGATTTAGGCACATGAGCGGTGATTTCAAACCTTCTGTTTTGGGAAAAATATTTTCCTTTGGTATTGCACAATCCTGAAAAATCA
>JACQYX010000282.1:794-3483 GCA_016207985.1 Ignavibacteriales bacterium
AAAACCTTTCGTGCCTTTTTCAACAAGAAATCCATGAACCACACCATTCAACTTCGCCCATACAACTGCAACATCGGCAATCGTTCCGTTAGTGATCCACATCTTTGCACCATTGAGGAGATAATAATCTCCTTTATCCTCTGCGCGTGTGATCATACCTCCGGGGTTTGAGCCGTAGTCTGGTTCTGTTAATCCGAAACATCCGACTTTTTCCCCGGTTGCAAGTTTCGGTAACCAGAAATCTTTTTGGTGCTCCGATCCAAAAGTATAAATCGGATACATTACAAGAGCACTTTGCACAGAAGCAAAACTCCGGATTCCACTGTCGCCACGTTCTAATTCTTGCATCACCAAGCCATAAGCTACATTATTCATTTCGGCACAACCGTATTTAGCCGGGAAAGTAGAACCGAACATCCCAAGTTCAGCCATCTTTGATATGAGATTGGATGGGAACATCCCAATTCGGTAATGTTTTTCGATGATCGGAAGTACATTATCCTCCACAAATTCTCGCACTGTATCCCGCACGAGAACTTCTTCTTCACTAAGTAGACCTTCAATATTATAATAATCCAGACCTTTAAACTTCATCATGGGAGGTACTTTATCTGATTACGATAAACGCCCACAAGTAGGCGTCTAATACATATATGGTTGGAACAAAATTACAAAATTATTGAAGGAAAATCAAACTGAAGAAGGAAGAGAGCTACTCAACTTGAATACCGTACTCTTTGATTTTAAGATACAGACCTTTTTCGCTAATACCGAGTGCTTCTGCGGTTTTTTTCCGGTTGCCATTAAATATTCTCAACACCTTCTCAATGTGTTGATGTTCGATCTCGTTAATTGAGAGTGACACTTGCATCGATTCAACCTGCCGATCCGCGAAATGTATGTCTTTAGCTTCTATCACCTGATTGGGCGATAGTATAATTGCGCCTTCAATCAAATGTTCCAACTCTCTGACGTTTCCAGGATAATCGTACATCATCAACATTTTAAGCGCATCTTCACTGAGCTGCTTTGGCTCTTTAGATTTTGATTTCTTTTTCAAGAAATATTCCACCAGGAGTGGAATATCTTCGCGGTGATCTTTGAGAGAAGGGACTCTGATAGTGATAACATTTAAGCGATATAATAAATCTTCTCGAAACCTACTTGCTTTAGCTTCTTCCTTGAGATTCTTATTCGTAGCAGAAATTACCCGGACGTCGACTCTCAGCTCATTCGTTCCACCAACACGACGGAAATCTCCTGTTTCTAAAAACCTTAATAACTTAGGCTGAATGATCGGACTGATATCTCCAACCTCATCTAGGAACAACGTGCCGCCATTTGCAACTTCGACGAGTCCCGGCTTTGCTGTGTAAGCATTTGTAAAAGCGCCTTTCTCATGACCGAATAATTCGCTCTCAAGAAGAGTATCGGGAATCGAAGAACAATTGACCGGAACAAAAGGTCGATCGATCCGCGGACTTGATCTATGAATCAGATTTGCAATCAGTTCTTTACCGGTTCCGCTTGGTCCATAAATAAGAACAATCGAATCACTCTGTGCAACACGCTTCGCGTTTTCAACGACCTGTTTAATCGTCTCACTCTCACCGATGATTTCCAGGGTCCCTGTTTTCCGTGAAAGTTCTGTCTGTAGAAGCTTATTATCTATTGAAAGTTTTTTCCGTTCGATTGCACGCTGGATCGTTTGCTCAACCTGATCGATATCATAAGGTTTACCGAGTACTTCATAAGCTCCCAACTTAGTCGACTCGACAGCCATCTTTAAGTCGGCATATTGAGACAGTATAATCACCTGTGCTGATGGAGAGTTGTCCTGAATAAATTTTAAAACTTCCCTGCCATCGACACGCGGCATCTTCATATCGAGTAAAACGACATCATATAGAACTTTATGAATGAGATTGATGGCTTCTGCACCATCGAAGGCAAGATCGACTTCATAGCCCCCAGCTTCCTGGAGCTCCTCCTTGAGCAATGTTGTCAATGCAACTTCATCATCAACGATCAGAATTTTGTAACGCTGCGTCATTAAATAGCCATACGAACTGCCGTGAAAAAATTATTCACTTAAAACACGCTCGATTGTTGTCAACAGATCAACGAGATCGTACGGTTTGCTTACAAAATCCTCCGCACCATGTTTTTTCGATTCGATTGCATTCTTAAGATCTGCAAATCCGGTAAGCATTATCACTTTAATTACTGGGAGGTTTTTCTTGATGAATTTCAACACTTCGAAACCATCAACTTTTGGCATCTTGATGTCGAGTAGAACTAAATCGAACTTTTTCTTCTGCACAACGGAAATTGCTTCATCTCCGTCGGATGCTGTTGCAACTTCATAGCCGGCATTCATTAATTCACTGCCAAGTACCGTACGTAATGCTTCTTCATCATCGACAACAAGGATACAACTTTTTTCTGCCATGGGTAAATCCTTTTAACAAATTGTTATATGGGATAATTAATTTTCATCCTTTGTGAGAAGCAAGTTAATGAAAACGAATAAAAAAAGCAATATTGATCCGCAAATTTCTATTATTTTTTATGAAGGGGAAAAAATGACTCAAAATAGATGGAAACCGATAGAAAGGTTCTATTTAGAATGGTGACCTTGAGCATTCGAGCATGAAGAGTCGGGATGCCGGGATTTGAACCCGGGATC
>JACQYX010000037.1 GCA_016207985.1 Ignavibacteriales bacterium
CCGCATGTATGCCGAGATGGCACAGCAAACGCTGGAAGCCGAAGGGATCCATTAGATGATCAAAGCACCTGATTATGGATTCCCCGGCGCAGCAGCCGGCGGCGGCTCAGATCTATTCAGCGGGCATGGCGCCGATCTGTATACGTCGGAAGAGGACGCTAAGAGGGCGGAAGATATTGTAAGAGAACAGTATGATGGAATGTAGATTGTAATGAACGAATTTTTTTCTTATCTTATCACGAATCATTTTAGGAGATAATATGAAGATATCAATAAGTGTAACTTACTTGTTTTTGTTTCTCGTAATGGTTGCATTCATCGGCTGCAGCCAGCGGAAAACCGTAACACGCGTCGAGCCGGGAACAACAATCGACTTGAGCGGCGAGTGGAACGATACCGATTCTCGCCTCGTCGCAGAAGAGATGATTAGCGATGTTCTCTCACGACCCTGGGTAGGTGAATTCAAAGGTGCAAATCAGAAAGCTCCGACGGTAATTGTTGGAACGGTGAGAAACCGCTCGAGTGAACATATCGCAACTATTCCATTCATTAAAAACTTAGAGCGTGAGCTTATCAATTCCGGCCGTGTGGACTTCGTGGCAAATAAAGAGGAACGTTCGGAAGTTCGGGACGAGCGACAAGATCAACAAGATAACGCATCGGATGAGACGGTAAAAAAATTCAGGCAGGAAACCGGAGCCGACTTCATGCTGCAAGGTGACATCACAACTATCATCGACCAAGCAGGTGGTGAAAAGGTAAAATATTATCAGGTGAATCTTGAGCTTGTGAACATCGAAAGTAATAAAAAGGTATGGATAGGGGAGAAGAAAATAAAAAAAGTTGTCTCTCAAAGCGGGACAAAATTTTAACCTGATGTGAAGTTTTAAATCTAAATGTTCAGGTCGTCAATTTATCGGATAACGCTGCGATGTTCAATCGCGGCGTTATCTTTTTTTGTGGTATCATGTTCGGGTGCGGGTGAATTCTATCGGAAGGTTGAAACTAATATCGCTGCCGGCAACTATTCAACTGCCCTAAGCGAGATTCGGGAGAATAGGCAATGGTATGGTGACAAAAGCTCGGTGCTTTTCAATCTCGATATGGGCTTACTGTTCCATTATGGAGGTGAATACGACTCGAGTATAAATTACTTCTTCACTACTGATCCAGAGATCAACGATCTCTACACAAAAAGTATCTCTCAGCAAGCATTATCGTTCCTCATCAACGATAATATACTCCCGTACGAGGGTGAAGATTTTGAGAAAGTTCTCGTCAACGTTTTTCTTGCACTCGACTATGCCGGCAAGGGAATGACCGATGATGCTCTTGTTGAAGCGAGGAAAGTCGATTTGAAACTTCGTGAATACGCGCGCAAATACGAGGCGAAAAATACTTACAAGGAAGATGCGTTCATCCGATACATTGCCGGTGTACTTTATGAATCGGGTGGTGAAATAAATGATGCTTTCATTTCTTACAGAAAAGCATTCGAAGCGTATGATGTCTATTCCAAAGAATATAATACACCATCGCCGACTTTTTTACTCGATGATATTGTGCGTACTGCAACGCTGATGCATTTCACGGAGGAAGTCGAGAAATATAAATCCTTGGGTGGAAAGCCATATGTTAAAGCAGCGCAAAATAATGGAAGTGTGATTGTTTTAGTTTATTCGGGCAATGGACCCATCAAGGTCGAGCAGCGTCCGACTGTGAGCATCCCCGATTCATCTGGAACAATACATACATTCCAGGTTGCACTGCCAAAATTTCTCCCTCGCTCTCAGGGCGTTAAAAGATACGATGTTAGAACAATATCAGAGCACGATACAACGCTGGTGGAATTGGAACAAGGAGAAAATATCACAGCAATAGCAGGGAAAGCGTTAGATGACCGTCTTGCACTAATTTATTTAAAAAGCGGTGGACGGGCACTTTTAAAATTTCTCGCTTCCGAAAAAATGAAAAAGGAGATGAGTAAAGATAAAAATAAAACGAAGAATATTTTGGGCAGTTTAGCAATCGATCTCGTCGTTGGTGCCACAGAACAAGCAGACCTGCGCATGTGGCGGACATTACCCGCCGAAATACAAATTGCCCGATTGAATCTTCAGCCCGGTGAATATACATTCCAGATATGTGACGATTATGGAGGACGAACGCTTAAGATTGAGACTGTTCAAGTCCGATCGGGGAAAGCATCTTTTGTAATTGTAAATGATGTTCGTTAAACTATTTTATTAATATCAAAATCAAGATATCGTTTATGCGTATTATTCGAATACTGATTTACATTTTCATAGGGGTTGTCATTATGAATACTAATTCATGTATCGATAAAAATATTAAAGTAACTATCAATGTAGTTGCACCTCCGACCACTCCACTTGATGCAACGCTATTCATCGCGGGAAACCATATTGCGGCAGGCGACTGGAATCCCGGACTGATAAAATTGGATAAGCAAGATGAATCACGCTGGGCAGTAGTTCTTCTGCTTCCCCAAGGATATTTTTTCGAATTCAAAATCACACGCGGTACCTGGAATAGTCAGGCAATTTATGTGGAGGGTGAAATCTCGCCGAATAATCAAATCAATGTAGATGACGACACAACAATTACACTTCAGCCGCTCAACTGGAGAGATTTTGGTTTTACATTTGCGAAAACGATTGTTGGAACCGTTAAATATCATCGAGAGCTAAAAGGTGTTGGATTGAATTATCCAAGGGATTTAATTGTCTGGCTTCCACCCTCGTATGATGTCGGTACATCGAAGCATTATCCGGTGCTCTACATGCACGATGGTCAGAACATCATCGATCCTGCGACTTCATTCATCGGTTACGATTGGCACATTGATGCAGTAGCCGATAGTTTGATTCGTGCGGTTAAGATGAAAGAAATCATCGTAGTTGGTATCTACAACACACCCGACCGTAATAATGAATATGACGATTATAATCTCGGACATGCTTACATGAGATTTGTTGTTGAGAATGTTAAGAAGCTCATCGATTCAACATACCGCACGATGCCGGACCGTCAGAATACTGCCGTTATGGGTTCATCAATGGGTGGATTGATATCGTTCCTGCTTGTCTGGAATTATCCTGAAGTTTTTTCACAAGCAGGATGTGTTTCACCTTTATTTCGTGAGAGCTTGACGCGGACAATTGAGAACTATAAAGGTCAAGATAAACAGATTCGGATTTACATTGATAACGGTGAAATGGGATTGGACGAACAACTACAGCAGGGGTGCGATAATATGCTCGGTGCGCTCCAGAAAATTGGTTTTGTGATAGGGGAAAATCTTGAGTGGTATCGCGACACAACTGCTGAGCACAACGAGCATGCTTGGGCGAAACGCGTTTGGCGTCCGCTGTTGTTTATGTATGAGAATCGATAATTCATCTCATGCCGATGAGTAAATCTTCCTTAGCTCCCAAAAGCTATGAAATAATTTTGGAAACTGTAAAGAAAATCCCCCGAGGTAAAGTTGCAACTTATGGAGAGATCGCTCGATTATCCGGTTTATTGAATCAAGCAAGACTTGTTGGATATGCTTTACATAGTATCCCAAATAAATCGAAGATTCCATGGCACCGTGTAATTAACTCTCAGGGCAAAATTTCATTTCAACGCTCAAGTAGTGTTTACCATCGGCAAAGAAGTCTGCTGAAAAAAGAAGGTGTTTATTTTGACAAGGATAGAATCGAATTTAAAAAGTTTGGCTGGCTATACGGAAAAATGTTTGAAGAGAAAAATAAACGGTGAAGAAGTCCGATATTCGATCAACGTCTGCAGTTCGATTCTTGCGTGAGAAGGGGATTCATTTTGTCCCCCATTTTTATAGTTACGAAGAGCATGGTGGTACTCGTGTGGCATCGGATGCGCTGGGGATTTCCGAACATATCACGATTAAAACCATAATTATGAAAACGAATGAGAAACAACCAATTATCGTATTGATGCATGGTGATTGTGAAGTTTCGACTAAAAATCTTGCCCGATTCCTCGGAGTAAAGAATATCGAACCGTGCGATGCTCGGACCGCTGAGCGATTGACAGGTTATATTTTTGGAGGGATGAGTCCTTTCGGCACACGAACTTCATTACCAGTCTATGTTGAAAGATCGATATACAGTCTGGATCGGATATTTATTAATGGTGGGAAACGTGGATTTCTTGTAGAGATGCGACCGAGCGATTTACGAATCCTAAGTCCAACCGAAATCAGCGTAGCAATACCCATTCAGTGAGAGAATGATCTTCAAGAATTTGCTGTTTTACGGGTGTTTACTCGTTTCACTCTGTATCACGCATGGTGATATGAATCATTCTGCTGATCTCATGCAAGTAGTATATTTTTACAGTATACTTTGAAAGGGAAAAATGGAAATCGTCAATTTTATATCTCTGATCGAAAACTCAATTTTAGTAATTGCACTTTTTGCTATAGTAGTCAATGTTACAATCAAGATGATTACAAATATCTTCACGAGATTAGGAAAGGATTTCATAAGCATCTTCATGTAATTGAAAACACTCATCCCCCGTTCTTTGTTCAAGCCCCAGCCATTTTGGTTGGGGTTTTTATTTGTCGAAAAATCTATGTAAATTAAAATCAATTCTATAATTTTTTTTAAATAATGCTGAAGTAACTCAGAAGTAGAGCAGTCCCGAAAGATTTAATGCTGGCGTAGCTCAGCTGGTAGAGCAGCTGATTCGTAATCAGCAGGTCGACGGTTCAAATCCGCCCGCCAGCTCAAGATAGGCAGAAAGTTTTCAGGATAAACCGTCCCGCTTTTGGCGCATTAGCGTCAACTTAAGGAGTTGATTAGATTGGTTTAACTCTAAATACCGATACAATATGAAAGGGTTAAGCCATGTCAAACTTAGTTAAAATCGAACCAATTGTTGAAAAATTAATAATGTTTCTGAAAGGAG
>JACQYX010000283.1 GCA_016207985.1 Ignavibacteriales bacterium
ACTCGCTTATGTAGAACATCCCAAGGCACCTGAAGCATGGCTGAATGTCGGCGATGCATTTTTAGCACTTGGTAACGAGCGAGAGGCAGCATCAGCTTATGAGCGCGTGAAAGTATTTCATCCAAAAAGTCAGTTTGTACCTGAGGCACTTTTAAAAGCGGGTCAGCTTTGTCGCCGAATCGGTGAGCGTGAGAATGCGAAGAAAAATTATCGAACTATCATCCAGGAGTATCCTGCAAGTTCGAGTGTATTACCCGCCCGACTTGCCATCGGTGAGATGTATGCTGAAGAAGGTCAAACAGAATTAGCCGAGCGTGAAGCTCGCCGCGTTGCAGAAAGCGATGCACCAGCCGCAGTGAAAGCGAGCGCCCTCTTCTCCATCGGTAAACTCCAGATGATGACGAGCTTATTTGACGAAGCTGAAGCTACATTCAAATCTGTAATTACAAACCACAAAAAAACATCGGCAGCAGTGGCTGCAGCGTTCGAGCTAGGTAAACTCTCGCTAGGAAACGGTAACTTCGAAGCTGCAATCGAATATTTCAAAAATGTATCATCGGAAGATGCGGCTGACGATTCTCTTCAAATAGAAGCGATATTCGAGACGGGACTAGTATACATAAAACAAAAAAAGTACAGCAATGCTCAGAAATCGTTCGACAAGCTCATTTCTACATTCCCAAAAAATTCTCTCACCGAGCATGCATTGCTTATGGCAGGTCGGGCAGCTCAATTGAATGAGGATAGTCAGGATGCACTTCAATATGCCAAGAAACTGCTCATTATAAACGACTCACGGTTTAAACCACATGCACTTCTTCTTGCTGCGGATGCCTCCATCGGTTTACGGCAGTACACGGAAGCCGTTCGATATTTTACAAACTTCATCGACAGATATGCCGACAATCCGATCACTCCTACCATCATGCTTAAGCTGGCTCATCTCTACGAAGATAAATTGCAGGATTATCGGAAAGCGATAAACATCTATGATCAAATCAGTCAAAGATATACACAATCGCCTCTAATAGTTGAAGCAATAATTAGAATCGCACGATGCCAAGAAAATATCGGTGACTATGAAGGAGCATCAAAAACATACAGAGACCTCCTGTCACAATATCCCGCTTGTGATCAATTCGAGGACATCAAACAGAAAGTCGAATTCCTTAGGCATCATAAAATAAAAGATCGGGATGCAGGAATCGAGAAGCTTGCACGCTTGATGGGCGAAGTTTTGACCGAGAAATCCAAAGCTGAGCTTTCATTAAAGCTGGGTATAATATATTTTAATGATCTCAAAGATTACGAATCGGCAGCCATACAACTTGGTAATGCTATAAAAGGAGGTTTAAGTGAAGACGACCTCATTGATGCATTTTATTACCGGGCAAGAGCATACCACCTCCAATCTGAAATTAATCCCGACTTGGCAAACCAGGCAGTCACCAACTACGATGAGTTCCTCAAACAATTTCCAAAAAGTAAGTGGAGTGAAGATGCCGCGTACTTTAATTACAAATTAAAATCTCATCAGAGAGGTCCGACAGAAATCATTACACTTGCTCAAGAATTTTTATCAAACTATCCAACATCGGTTCAATGGGACGTAGTCCTTCTCGATTTAGCAACGACAACAACGAAAGCTGGCGCTCACGCCGATGCACTCCAATCGTTTGAGCTTTTAGCTAAAGATTTTCCAAAATCATCTTTAGTACCAAACGCACTATTGGAACAAGGAAATATTTATTTTTCTCTTAAACAAAGCGACTCGGCAGCAATTGCATGGCAAAGAGTGATTTCACTTCCAGTAAAAGATCCATCTACACTAAATGCAACCTGGAATTTAGCTGAACTTCACAGACAAAATAACAACTATGGTGAAGCAATCGCTTTATATAAAAGGATAACAAGCGAATTTTTCTATTCATCATTCGCAGAAAAAGCAACACCCCTCCTTCCCGAATTATACCTTGCAAACAGTGAATACGATCAAGCGATTCAAATTTACAATAATATATTAAACGAGCAGCGAACATCGCCACTTCAAAAAGAAATCGATTTGAATCTTTATTATAATCTCGCAGCCGTGTATGAGAAAAAAGGCGAGCGTCAGAAAGCCGTTCAATATTACAATCAATATCTTCTCACCGATAGACGAGGAGCTTATGCGAGTAAAGCATTTTATGCTCTTGGAGCCCTTGCCCGTGCTCAGGGTAAAATGGAAAATGCATCTGCATATTTCAAGCAAGCGGCGGCACTGGGAGAGACCGGCTCTACAAGCAAAGATATCGCCGATCTTCTTTTCCAAACTGAACAATACAGTGAAGCTGCAAAACAATACTTCGAGCTTGCCAAATCGACCGACTCACTCAACAGCAAGCAACTATATCAATCACGCGGAATTGTATCGACACTTCGGATGGACAAACTCGCTGAAGCTCAAAAACTGATCCCTGATTTTAATAAAACATTTCCCAATGGTGAAGAATATAAAGCGGCATTCGAATACGAAAAAGCACTTATCTACTATCGCAAGCAAGATTACACAACTGCCAAGAAATTATTCGAGAACGTCGCTGACGATTATGACGACACTCGTTTCGGACCTTGGGGACATTACTACATCGGAAAAATCTCTGAGGTTACAAACAAATTAGAAGAGGCAGCTAAGAAGTATGAATCGATCCTGAAGAAATTCTCTCAATCCGATGTTATTCCCCGCGTTCTTCTCTCGCTTGGGAATATGCACTTCAACGCTGAGCGATTCGAGGAGTCAATACGATTTTACCAACTGATTACTAAATCACCAGAGAATGCCGGAGATATTCTACCCTACGCACTGAACAACCTTATCGAAGCATACGAATCAACGAAGTTGTACGACGAAGCACTAAAGACTAATCGTGATTACATCGAAAGATATCCCAACGATGCAAACATCATCGACAAGAAAATTAAATTAGGAACGCTGTACACAAAAATCGGCTACTACGATCAGGCAGTTCTGCACTTCCAGAATCTTATACCGGAGGCGGGGAGTTTGTTAGAAGCAGAAATTCGGTATGACATCGGCGAAGCATTCTATTATAAAGGCGATTACCAGCAGGCGATTCTTGAATTTCTCAAAGTACCTTATCTCGTAACGAAGCAGGGAAGAATAAACTGGACTGCAACGGCGCTGTACATGGCTGGACAATCGTACGAGAAGATGTCAAAATTCGATGAAGCAATCGGCATGTATCAGCAAGTCATCGACCGTCCGGGTATCGATGCAACATTCAAAGCAGCGGCACGGAAAGAAATCGACCGTGTGAAATCCATATTGAAGAAGGATTAAAGATAAGTGTTCGAGCAAGAAACCACCGACATCATCAAAACGATAATAGAACGAACCCCTCAAACATCGAGTAGCTCTGTCGGCATCAAGGATATTTTAGC
>JACQYX010000284.1 GCA_016207985.1 Ignavibacteriales bacterium
CGGTATCGATGCTGTGTCTTCAATTTACGATTACAATCTGAATGTCACGATCCCTGATAGTATTTTGCACAAACCGAGACTTGCAGTCGATTCGAACGCGACAAAATTCGATTCAACTTTTTGGACGCAAAACGAAGTTCTTCCGTTAACTCAAGAAGAGCAGCAAGCGTATAAAGCACTTGACAGCACACAAACGTTAGAAAAACAATTCCAGCCATCGGGACCTTTAGCTGCACTTGCCGATGAGGGAACAGCCACCTTCTTGAAGTATGTCGATGCACGCTTCAATCGCGTAGAAGGATTTTTCTTCGGTGGAAATTTAGAGCTGGATAGTCTGACAAATTTCCTTGCAACCGATATATCAGCAGGATACGGCTTCACGGATAAACGATTTAAATACAAGGTTGGACTGACTTTCTTCACAACTAAAAGCCGTCAATTGAAGCTCGGTGGAAAGTTCTATAACAGACTGGATAACGTTCCCGACGACGGTTATTACGGCTCTTTCTCTATTTCTCTTATGGCACTCATAGATAAGAATGATTACAGAGATTATTTCCTCGCTAAAGGATGGCGAACATTCTTACAGTTCGATCCTTCGAGAGAAGTTAGTGCCTCGTTGAATTTCATAAATGAAAAACACTTCTCAATTCCAGCAGTAGAAAGCTACAGTTTATTCTCGCGAGAGAAATCTTATAGAGCGAATCCACAAATCGATGAAGGGACGTTGCGTGCTTTCCAATTCGATCTCCGATATGGTGATGCACCGGTTCTGCTCAACATTGTCCCGCGTGATGCAGTCGAGCTTTCAGTCGAGCATTCATCACCGAGAATATTCAACAGCGACTTCAGTTATTCACGTTACCGGATGTCGATAGATTATAATTTCAATACATTTGCAACGAGTTTATTGTTTCCGCCCATCATGAAAATTAAACTAACCGGTGGAATAGGATCGGGTACGCTACCGCAACAACGTGAGTTTGTTATAGATTCACGGGCAAGCGGGTATGCACCATTCGGAGTGCTTAAAGCATCGGGGATAAAAGAATTTAGCGGAGATCGTTTCGTCACGATAAACCTTGAGCACAATTTCCGCAGCACTCCCTTTCTTGCATTGGATATTCCTTTTTTATATCGCAACAGCATCGAGCTGATTGCTCATGGCTCGTTCGCACAAACATGGATGGGAAAATCATCAACGTCAGATGGCTGGTATTCTGAAGCGGGAATCGGGATAAGCCGGATTTTCGATCTTCTTCGTGCTGATTTTACTTACCGATTCAAAGAACCGGGAAGATTTTACTTCACACTCAGTGTGGCAAGTATACTTTGACATTATTAAAGCATGATTGTAAACGATTTGCGCTGATCCGAGAAAAGTCTATCTAAACAGACGGCATTTCTAACTTCCCGAAAGTTCCTTTTGTCATTATCAAGTAATCTTTCGGGAAGTTTCAATATCTCCGTATCGATAACTGTCCTTCATCCTTGCTTTTTCTTTCACTTATCTCTAAATTCCAACTATTATAAAAACAACTTCTATGGAATTGCTATGAATAAAATCAATCGAAGAGAATTTTTAAAAACTACTGCACTTACCGGAGCTGCCGCCGCAACAATAAATAGATTACCGGTGCTGCTTATTCCGGGAGATATTTTTGCTGCAACTCCTTTATCAATGTCTGCTAATAAGCCTATCGCTATCTCAAGCGGCAATGGAACAAAGGCACTCGAGTTAGCAATGTCAATTATCAAAGATGGTAAAGATGCACTTGATGCAGTGATAGCAGGTGTTAATCTCGTGGAGGACGATCCAAACGATATGAGCGTCGGCTATGGCGGCTTACCGAACGAAGAAGGCATCGTTGAGCTTGATGCGGCTGTTATGCACGGACCAAGTTATCGAGCCGGCTCGGTTGCAGCACTACGGAATATCAAGAATCCATCAAAAGTTGCACGCTTAGTTTTAGAGCGATCAGATCATGTTCTCTTGGTCGGAGAGGGTGCCTTAAAGTTTGCAAAGATCCACGGCTTCAAAGAAGAAAACTTGCTTACTGAAAAAGCGCGTGAAGCGTGGCTTAAATGGAAAGAAAATCTCAATAAAGAAGACGACTGGCTTCCGCCTCATACAATTGAAGAAACGGACATCGGGCAGATTTATGAAAAATATCTACGGCATTATGGAACAATCCACATGAGTGCACTCGATATGAATGGCAACTTATCATGTGTAACAACAACGAGCGGACTTTCGTTCAAGATTCCGGGTCGTGTCGGCGATTCACCAATCATCGGTGCAGGTCTATATTGTGATAACGAAGTCGGCTCTGCAGGTTCCACTGGCAGAGGCGAAGCGAATCTCCTCAATTGCAGCTCGGTTATGATTGTTGAGTGGATGCGTCAGGGGAAATCGCCGGAAGAAGCATGTTTGTTGGCATGTAAGCGAGTGAATGAAAGATGCCGCGAGAAACGTTTGCAAGATGCGCAAGGGCGATTCAAGCATGGAGTGACTTTCTATGCAATTAACAAACGAGGCGAATACAGCGGGGCGGGTATCTTCAGCGGTGGCACATATCTCATTCACGACGGCACTGAAGTAAAGAGAAAAGATTGTGCATACCTTTTTAAACGTTGAACGGTATAGAGTCCAGCTCGCATTCGGACTCTGCCTGATTTTTTTCTCTATCTTTATAACCTTTGCTCAAGAAACTGAGTTCGTCACTCGTTCAGGCACCAATCTTGTCTTGAACGACCGTCCGTTCTACGCCGTCGGTGTCAATTGCTATTATCTACAGAACCTCGCAGCGTACGGCGATACGTTTCATATCGATGAAGTTTTTCAAGAAGCAAAACAAATCGATGTAACGGTAATCCGTACGTGGGGATTCTTTGACCATTCAAACAGCACGAATCCTGCCGTTATTCAATATTTACCTAAACAATTCAACGAAAGTGGATTGAAAGCACTCGATTTAGTTATTGCTAAGGCTCGCGAATACTCTATCCGACTCATTATCCCGCTCGTTAACAATTGGGAAGATTACGGCGGTATGAATCAGTACGTTCGATGGTATGCGGAAAGCTTCCCGAAGCAAAATGCGTCGCTTGAAAAAATAGAGCAGCGTATTATAACCGGTGCAGAGGGAAGGTACTACCGATATAGGGTTTCAGGTTCATATACGCACGACGATTTTTATTCCAACACTACAATTGTTCAATGGTACAAAGAATATATATCAACAATCTTGAACCGAACGAACACGATCACAAAGATCAAATACAAAAATGGGCCAGTAGTTCTCGCATGGTAGCTTGCAAATGAACCGCGTTCCTCTGACCGCTCAGGAATGAAAGTCACAAACTGGATGCATGAGATTTCTACATTTATAAAAACAGCCGATCAGAATCATTTAATCTCATCGGGCGAGGAAGGATTAGACATCACCAATGAATTATACAGCGATGAATATCGATACAACGACCAGGCATGGCTCTTCGATGGAAGCGGTGGCGTTTCTTTTCAACAGAATTTACAAAATCCAAGCATAGATATTGGAAGCATTCATTGTTATCCTGAATCATGGCACTTATCGGGAAATCAAGGCGTTCAGTGGCTGAGCGATCATAACAGGATTGCAAACCAATTTCAGAAACCTCTTCTGCTCGGT
>JACQYX010000285.1:0-4151 GCA_016207985.1 Ignavibacteriales bacterium
ATTTATTGGAGGTTTTATGAATAAAAAGTTGTGGATTGGATTCATAGTAGTCTTCATAGGAATGGCTGTGTTAAATTTCATCATACACGGCATAATCCTTACTTCGGCATATCAAACGGAAGAAGTAAATAAATTCATGAGATCCGAAGCCGAAATGAATAGTTTGATGTGGATCTATTACGTTATCTATTTAATCCAATCATTCTTTTTCACCTTTATTTTTTCGAAAGGTTATGAAGGTAAGGGTATTATGGAAGGTGTACGATATGGTTTGTACATGGGACTCCTATTGGCAACTCCCATGGCGTATGCCTCGTATGCAATGTATCCAATGCCTTATTCCCTCGCGCTACAGTGGTTCATCTATGGAATGATCTATTACATCATTCTTGGGATCCTGCTTGCCGCTATATACGGTAAGAAGGCAAAGGAAACCCCTGCGTCTTGAGCGTCGATGTATAAATTAAGGCGTTCTTCGCACCGAAGAACGCTTTTTCTCTGTTTTTCTGAGTTTGGATTTTGTAAAGTTATTCTATACATTCAAATCAAACAATAAATCTAATGCTGCTCATGTATTTCACAGGAGAGCAAGATGGATCAGCTTTCAATTCTTCAGGGGGAGAACGTTCGTTTACGGAAAGCCGTTGAAGAGCTTTCCCTGCTGAATGATCTGTCGCGCGTCATCAGCTCCACAATGAGTTTGGATGTAATAATAGATAATATTATTAAGCGCGCTGTGAAGGCGGTACATTGCCACCAGGGGATGATTACGCTGGTAGACGAAGTATCACCGAACTCGATGTTTACCCTAATCCGCACACTCGATTCTTCCTCGAACCACCAACAGTTCCATCTAAATCAAAACATCTTGGGGTGGATGATGATCAATAAAAAACCATTGCACTCCGATGATTTTCATTCCGATACGAGATTCTCAGGTGTCAAAGTGGAAGGTAATATCAAATCGATCTTGTGTGTACCACTGCTCATTAAGAATAGAGTAATCGGAATTTTAGCACTCTTTGATAAGAAAGAAGATGGAAAGTTTACCGAGGATGATGTTAGACTTCTTTCGATTATCGGCACTCAATCGGCACAGGTTTTAGAAAACGCCCGACTATATGAGCAAGAACAGAAAAAAATGGCAATGGAGAAAGAATTGATAGCTGCCCGCGAAGTGCAGACGGCACTCCTACCAAATCAATTACCACAAGTTGCGCGCTTTAAATTTGCTGCTAAAACAATTCCTGCAAAAGAAATCGGCGGTGATTTTTACGACATTATCCAAGTACACGACGATGTGTACGAGATTATCATTGCCGATGTGGCAGGGAAAGGTTTATCGGCTGCGTTACTCGCCACACTCGGCAAAGGTGTATTGTGTTCGCAAGTTGTTCAGCATAATTCCTTACTAACTCAGCTGAAGTTAAGCAACCATATTTTACGAGGCAGTATTCCTCATAAATCGTTTATCACTCTACTGCTTGCCGCTGTCGAACCGGAATCAAGAACTGTGACTATCGCAAATGCCGGTCATTGTTATCCGCTCCTTTATGACAGTAAATCCCAAAAGGTTGAAACTATTCAGGTGAAAGGATTCGCATTAAACCTGGCCGATGAACATCGTACGGAAGTGAAAGCAATTACAATGAATCCTGATGATTGCCTCGTTTTGTACAGCGATGGAGTTGATGAAGCCCAAAACATCGCACAAGAATTTTTCGGAATTGAAAGACTTGCTGATTGTGTACGAAAAAATGCTCAGAGTAGTGCCGATATGCTTCTGCAAAAGATTATGGATGAGGTTAAAATATTTTCGAAAGGTGTTTCGCAGGTTGATGATATAACGCTCCTAGTCGTCAAAGCTACGGAATGATTTTTTCGGTTTGAAATCACTTAACAACGTTTTACTCTGTATCTGAATTTAAAGAAAGAATGTCTGAACCATAATTAATCCAGTTATGTAATATCTTACAAGAGGGATAAAAATGATAAACATGGTGAATCTAACATCTGACGATTTACCGGTTCAATGGTATAATATTATACCTGATCTGCCAGAGCCACTTCCGCCACCCATGGATCCGAAGGAGGGACAATCTCGTATCCAAAATTTACCAAACCTAATGATTGGAGAATGTCTAAAACAAGAATTTTCACAAGAAAATTGGATAGATATTCCCGGAGGCATTATCGATCTTTACATGAAAGCCGGCAGACCACGACAGCTATTCAGAGCAACAAATCTTGAGAAACGACTTGGGACACCTGCACGCCTCTATTATAAGAGTGAATTCTTCAGTCCGACTGGAAGCCATAAAGTTAATACGGCTCTGGCACAATGCTGGTATGCGAAGCAGCAAGGTTTTGAGAGGGTAACTACTGAAACTGGTGCGGGACAATGGGGAACCGCCCTTTCTTATGCGGCTGCGATTGCAGGCTTGAAGTGCACCGTTTATTGGGTGCGCAGCGTTTATAATTGGAAAAAAGATAGGTTGTACTTAATGAAACTATTTGGTGCAGAAGTTCATGCATCACCCAGTCCGGTGACAACATTCGGAAAATCTCTTTATGATAAAAATCCAAATCATAACGGTTCGCTCGGTATTGCCATCTCGGAAGGTTTAGAGGATTCGCAAAAGGATCCGAAAGCAACATATGCTTTGGGTTCTGTGCTGAATCATGTGCTTATGCATCAAACAATCATCGGATTAGAAACACAGAAGCAGTTTGAGATTTTCGATGATTATCCTGATGTTGTAATATCTTGTCTTGGTGGCGGCTCGAACTTTGGTGGATTTGCAATTCCATTTCTCGGTGATGTTTTGAAAAAAGGGAAGAAAATAAAATTCATTGCGGCACAGAGTCAGGTTGCACCTAATCTTCAAGGTAAGTACGAATATGATTTCGCAGATTATGCTGAGATTACACCTATGCTTAAGATGTGCACACTCGGTCATAAAACTGATATGGAACCGATTAAGGGTGACGGACTTAGATATCACGGCAGCTCGCCAATCCTTAGCTTGTTAAGATACAAGGGATACATTGATACGGTTGCTTATCCAAAAGATGAAAAACATGTATTTAAAAACACGAAAACGTTCATTGAAGCTGAAGGATGGCTGCCTGCACCGGAATCTGCATATTCGGTATGTTGCGCAATTGATGAAGCGATAAAATGCAGAGACTCGGGTGAAAAGAAAGTAATCGCCTTCAATATCAGCGGACATGGATTTTTAGATTTACCTGGATATCAAAGTGTGTTAGGAATGAATCATTGAAACATTGCGTGATTTAATCAATGAATAAATGATGTTATGATCGGCAAAACAATATTACATTACCCTCACCCCCGCCCGCCTACGGCATTCGGGCGGGCTATAATCCCTCTCCCGGTCCTTCGACTTCGCTCAGGACAAGTTCGGGAGAGAGATGTTCCGCTTAGGCTAACAATCGGAACAGAGAGAGGGTATTGAAGGAAACGAAGTATGATAGGCCAGACTGTTTCCCATTATAAGATTCCCGAAAAATTAGGTGAAGGCGGAATGTCCCAAAATTCCCTGCGAACGCTTTTCGTGAGCAGTTGGAATTTTGAGGATCCCGCCGCAGGCGGGAGGAGTATGCTATGATTGGGCAGACGATTTCCCACTACAAGATATTAGAAAAATTGGGAGAGGGTGGGATGGGGGTAGTCTACAAAGCCGAAGACACAAAACTCCGTCGTTCAGTTGCATTAAAATTTCTTCCACCTGAACTAACGCGATACGAAGTGGCAAAACATCGGTTCATCCATGAAGCTCAAGCCGCTTCGGCACTCGATCATCCAAACATTGGAGTGGTTCACGAGATCGATGAGACTAAAGATGGTCGCTCGTTCATTTGTATGGCATACTATCAGGGAGAGACGCTGAAAAAGAAAATCGAGCGTAGTTCGCTGAGTATCCAAGAAACAATCGGCATCGCTCTCCAAATTACAGAGGGTTTACTTCGTGCTCACGAAGCAGGAATTATTCACCGAGACATCAAGCCGGCAAATATTATCATTACAGATCGAGATGAAGTAAAGATTGTCGATTTCGGTTTGGCAAAATTGATCGGTGATCCCATAAGCACAGGGTCGAGGTCACGAGCAGGAACAGCCGCATATA
>JACQYX010000285.1:4275-4911 GCA_016207985.1 Ignavibacteriales bacterium
GAAAAATCCATCGAAACGTTATCAAAGTGCTGCAGAATTGCGAACTGATCTTAATTTGTTGAAAAAGGGAATCCGCGTGCCTGTTATTCATCGGCATAAATGGGTGACCGGATATCTTGCAGAGCATAAATTTATTACACTTGTTCTGGTTACAGCTATTGTTGTCTCATTTATTTATATCGTGACTCGCAAGCCAACAAACGTACTTCCGCTTGAACCTTCTGAATATATCTTGGTTGCTAAATTCGAAAATCTCACAAACAACCGCATCTTCGACCACTCGCTTACCGAAGCAATCAAAGTTTCTCTTAGGCAATCTGCCCGACTAAATATTTTTCCTTCAGAGAGAATTGCTGAAGCGTTGAAACGAATGAAGATGTCGGAATCTCAACCGCTCAACGACACCACGGCTGTAGCCGTTGCCCAGCGTGAAGGAGTAAGAGTTGTTGTTGCAGGTGGAATCAGTCCGGTAGGTACTAACTATGTTTTATCATCTAAGATAATCGATGCTGTTACGGGTGAGATGATAAGACTTATTCATAGGGAAGTTACGGGTATAGAAAAGATTCTCTCTGCTATGGATCAGCTTTGTGAAGATATTAGGAAAAGTCTTGGAGAAACAACGCAGGAGATATC
>JACQYX010000286.1 GCA_016207985.1 Ignavibacteriales bacterium
AAGTGTCAGGAATGGTTTCTTCGAAGCAGGTTGGATGTAATGTTTGATGTATGAATCTGGTCCGCATTTGAAATTCGTTATATATATCAAGTGCAAGTTTGGTTTATCTTTAATAAATTTTGCGGCGGCGATGATTTTCTTTCCGTAATTCCAGAACATGTTCCATGTAATATCAGTAATATCCATTCCATCCAAAGGAAGAAAATCAATAGGAATGACGTTTATGCCATATACTGTTCTGAGGCGGGATGGAATATTTAAATTTACACCTCTGTCGTAAATGTTATATGGTCGTCCAAGTAAAATTATCCCCGGCTCATTTGTCTTTTCCAATATTTCGAGTGCTTCAATACCTTTTTGTTTGAGCTGATTATTGAATTCTCGCTGTGCGTCATAGGCATCATCTAATGCAGAATTGTAAAATCGTTTTTTGATATTAAGCTTCTTCACTTCTTGCCATATTTCATCACGTACGAATTCCTTTCCTTCATTGAAATGGACAGTCGGGATAATAAATCTGCCGTTGATATGCTCGAACATCGGTACGTTTCTAATCACGAAAGGAAATGTGGTAACCCAAGGGCAAACAACTGAAACGCTGCCGCAAATATTACTATCCATGTCTATTACATTTGGTAATAAAACATAATCAATTTCCTTTTCGAAAATCGCTTTTACATGACCGTGACCAACACGTATCGGATGACACGGTTCGGCAATTGAAAGCTCGATTCCGGATTGGCTTATAGATCGATTTGTTTCAGAAGTCAACACTATCTCGTATCCCATGCTTGCAAACAGCGTACTCCAGAATGGCAGCATCTCGATGAGATGGAGCGAGCGAGGAATTCCGATTTTTCCTCTTGATTCTGCATTAACGGTGATGTTTGGGTTAAAAAGTTTCTCTCTAAATTCTATCAGGTCTGGGATGACAGGTGTTCGTTCAGTTTTCAAGCTTTTTCTGAACATATCGGTGCATTTGTCACCCCAATAGGTTTTAGTACCTTCGACTGTAAACTCTTGCATGTCGCAGTAATTAGTACACGCTCGGCAAGTAAATTCTTTTATCGAATACTCGACGGCAGATAATTCAAAACCACGGAAGCTTGTTTTATTTTTTTTCTTTTTTATTTCCTCACGTGCAAGAAGCGCCATACCTATTGCACCTATGACACCATTGTGTGGCGGGACAATAATTTGTTTATTCAGAATCATCGAAAAAGCTGCCGCAACAGCATCGTTGTATGCTGTGCCGCCTTGAAAGTAAATACACTTTCCAATTCGTTTGCCTTTGACGACTCGATTGAGGTAATTGATGGCAATCGAGTAAGCCAAACCAGCGATGATATCTTTTCGTTCAGCGCCGCGAGATAGAAGAGCGTTGATGTCGCGTTCAATGAAAACTGTACATCGTTCACCGAGTTGAATTGGTTTTTGAGATGAGAGAGCAATTTGAGCAAACTCACCTTCAATTTTTACACCTAAGCGTTCTGCTTGTTCCTCAAGAAATGATCCAGTACCCGCAGCACAGGCTTCATTCATAGCAAAATCAACCACGATTCCGTTATCCATGGAGATAAATTTCGAGTCCTGCCCGCCAATTTCAAATATGGTGTCCACTTCACCCGTGTTGAATTGTTTGCTAATGTGAACTGCACCAGTTTTATGTGCGGTTATTTCATCATTGATACAATCAGCGCCAATTAGCTCACCGATCAACTCGCGTCCGCTTCCGGTCGTGCCAACACCGACTATGTTTAATTTATTACCAAGCTCTTTTTCAATTTCATTCAATCCTCTTGATACTACCTCAATCGGTCGTCCTTCAGTTCTGACATAAATATCTTTGATAAGATTATCTACTTCATCAATGACTGCAAAATTAGTACTGACCGAACCAATATCTATCCCAAGATACGCATTGATTATGATGTTAGATTTGGGATATTCGAATGTTGCTGTTCTGTCTCTTAAAAGAATAACATTTTGAAGTGAGAGTGGTTTCTGGATTGGGAATTCATTGATTTTATTATTGGGATCCTGAGATGAGATTTTAATATTTTTTGTTTCTGGTTTTTCTTTTGCGATAAGGGCAGCGCCAATCGCTCCAATGTGACACGATAAATCTTTAGTGACGATGAATTCATCACCGTTGAACCCCTTGAGGATAGTGCCTTTATAATTCCGCGCGACGGCTTCGCACAAACCTTTAAGTATTTCTCCAACTCCAGCACCTTTCTGTTGAGCATGAATCATGTCCGATTTTGCAAATACTGAACATCGTCCAGCAATCAAAGCTGAGCTTGAAACCGACCCAACGATATTGCCGATATCTTCTACAGATATCTTGAGTCGTGTTGCTTGCTGATCGATGAAAGAACCTGTGCCAGCCGCACAGTCGCCGTTAATTTCGTAATCTGAAATTCTGACCTCACCAGAAGTGTTATCTCGTTCTAACCTAATGAATTTAGATGTTAAGCCACCCATTTCAAAAATAGAAGTAACATCGGGGAAAAGATATCCAGCACCTTTTGCGAGGGCTTTAAATTCATTTTCATACGGTGAAGAAAGAGCCGATGCGAGTATCTTTCCTCCCGAACCTGTAATACTAACTCCTTTGACCAAATCTTTGGGAATTATGCTCCAGAGGGATCTCAATAAATCATTAGCTGCAAGCATGAGATTCCCCTGAATTCTTCTATATTTTGAAATAAGTAATAACTGGTTCCTCCAGACTGGAAGAGGGGAATATTCCGAGTCTTGAAGAGAATTAATTTCACAATTCTCGACCAGGCAAGCGACCTTAATACTTATCGAACCGACATCTATTCCTAACCAGTATTTCATTTATTCTATTCCTGGTTCAATACCCCGAAGCTTGCTTCGGAAAAAGAGTCCAGAGCTTGCTCTGGGGTTGAATACCGTTTATTATGGAAACGGTAAATTTTGTAATTTATGTATTCCTTGTTCACTAATATACAAGAAAATGAGATTAGTTTAAAATAACAGTGAAAAAGAAGACATGAGTTCCACAATTAAGTGCAACACCTAAGGATTATATTAATGAAATATACAATACCTAGGTGTTTATGCCAAAAACATATACTCATCTCTCTCTGGCGGAGAGAGATGAAATTGCGATTTTTTACGCCCAAGGCGTATCGCTCAATCCCGCTTCAGCGGGACTATGCAACTAAACCGCAGTACAAGCACAATCTCAAGAGAATTGAAAAGGAACAAATCTCCGTTTGACAATTCCTACCGTTCACATCTCGCACAACAGTGTGCGGGTGATTTTTATTGGCAGCAATTTTTTAATACAAAAACATCGGCTTACCGAGAAGGTGAGCTACTTTAGGTCTGTACTGTTCTATATCGTACAATTCATCTACATCAACACGCTTCCT
>JACQYX010000287.1 GCA_016207985.1 Ignavibacteriales bacterium
TCGAGCAGCATATCTAATTACGGAACGAAAATGCAGATCAGTGGCGATGATCTATTGATTCGACATGACCCTGATCCTCAACGAGCTGGAAATAACGAAACGATTGACGCAAATTATTCAACTGATGAATTTGAATTACCTTTACGCCTTCAGATTGGAATTTCGAGGGATTTCAAATTTTTCGATAGTCAACGTTTAACTCTATCAGTGGATGCTGCCCACCCGAACGACAATGCGGAATATGTCAATGCTGGCAGCGAGCTTGCATTATTCAACGGATCTGTGTTTTTGCGGGGCGGATATAAAGCATTATTCCTCAAAGATAGTCAGGAAGGCTTAACATTAGGAATTGGCATAAATTATGGCGGATTTGACACTTTCAATATTTCGTTGGATTATGCATATCAACAATTTAAGTACCTTGGGGGAACGCATACGGTCGGTCTTCTTTTAAAGATTTGACATTGGATATGATCTGTAGTATATTAAAAAAGTTTATGTGTGGAGGGTATTCAGAGACAATGTTTTACAATATTGTGTTACGGATTGTTATGAGATTTTCCCAAAGTGATACCGATAGTTTTGCCAATATCATGGAAGTGAATTCACTCAGTGAAAATGAGTTTTAATCCCACAAAAGCGGGCCTAAAGCCCTGAATTAATTTACGACTCTATTTCCAATGAGTTGTTCAAAGAACTCATTTGAAGGAAGCTCATGGCTATTCACAGCACGCACAATGGCGTAGCATTAGTTTCAATTATAAATCATCATTTATTAATTCAACAATCTAAGAGGATGTTATGAAAAAAATTGCAATACTTTGTCTTGCAGTTGGCATCATTGGTAGTTTCTTCCAATTAGATGCTCAAACTGCAGATGTTACCTTTCAAGTAGATATGAGTGTGAGGATGCTTGAAGGGAAATTCAATCCAGCAACCGAGGTAGTAACTGTCCCGGGCGATTTTAATAATTGGTTAAACGAGCCACCACTACATACCGATAAAGTAATGGCAGATCCAGACGGTGACAGCATCTATACAAAAATTATTTCAATGCTGTCCAATGCTACATACGGATACAAATACAATATCGGACTTGGTTGGGATGGTAAAGATGAAACAACAGGTAACAGGTCGCTTGTTTTAGGAGCAACCGATTCAGTTCTTGCCCCAGTTTATTTTTTTAACAATGATTCTGTTGTGAATCCACCAGCAACGAAAGTGAGTGTAACCTTCAAGTGCAACATGCGGGTTAAATTACTCGAAGCACAATTCAATCCAGCTACACAAAATCTCTATGTACGCGGCAGCTTTAACGGATGGTCAACTGCCAATCAAATGACGGATGCAAACGCTGATTCAATCTACGATGTAAAAATCGACAGTCTTGAAATAGGCAGCACGGTTTACTTTAAATACTATTGGAATAATCCAGATGTATGGGAAAGTGATCCGAACCGATCTTATCTTATACCAGATCAAGAGAGTGAATTCATCGATTATTTTGATCGAGACTCAGTCGTTACAGTAATTAGTGATGGTAATATCCTATTCACAGTTGATATGAGTGTGATGAATGAGATCGGTATCTACGATCCAAATGTCGACAAACTCCAGGTGCGCGCGAGTTTCAACGGTTGGAGTGGAAGCGATACGGCCCGTTCCCACATGAATCAAGACTTCCTTGATCCAAACTTGTGGTTCTTGGATGTTCCATTCACCCAGGTTCCAATAGGTGAAATGGAATATTACAAGTACTATGTTGTACTCCAAACTCCGGGCATCTGGACAGACGGATGGGAGCGTCCATGCTCACGAGGCGGTGGTAATCGCGAAGTAGCATTCCTTGGTCAACCTGACCAGCAAGCACCACCTGTTTATTATGATGATATTCATCCTGATTGGGTAATCCCCAGTCCTTACCTGCAGTCAATGTTCCGCGTCAATGCCAATGGAGGCGTGCAGGCAATATTCAGCGTCGATATGAAACCCGCGATGGATCCCCTTAAGCAAGCAATTCCATTTGATCCTGCCCTTGATACTGTATACTGGATTGCCGAACAGCCTTCCTTTGTGCGCAGTCAAGGGTGGATTGATACTGATACAATGAAAGTCTTGAGGTTAACAGATCCAGATGGGGACTTAATCTTCACTGGAACACTGTCGATTTATACTCCCTCGTTTAACTCTTTCGTTTATCGTTATGCATATGTAAGTGGGACAGATGGTTCATGGTATCATGAGCCTGCCGGATATGGTGCGTTTGCTTATAGAGTCCGTTTCATTGGTCAAGACGCTGCTCGATCATTCCCGGTGAATCCTTGGGCGATGCCAAAAGATACATGGACAAACAGTGAAGTTAAAACCGATCAGGAAACTGATCCATATACTTCGTTCAGGTTTGTTCAACTTCCAGTGGTTGTGCAGTGGAACATGATTTCATTACCTCGCATAGTATCCAATCCAGCTAAAACATATCTTTTCCCGACCGCGATTTCCTCTGCATTTGAGTATGGTCCATCAGGATATCAAAAAAAGGATACCTTAATAAATGGAAAAGGATACTGGCTCAAATTTGGTAAAGATACAACTTTCACTATTATCGGTGATCTGATATACAACGACAGCATCGACGTAATGGAAGGATGGAACATGATTGGTGGCTTGACACAATCGATACCAACAGTCTCTATTACTTCAGATCCACCAAGCATAGTTACAAGTAATTACTTTACGTACACTGGATCATACGTAATTGATGATTCGCTAATAGCAGGGAAAGGATATTGGGTCAAGACTAATCAGGCAGGTAAATTAATACTGCATGATTGTTTCAACATACCTAAATCTTCTTCGGATAATGATCATTTAGCCAGCTTGCCTTGGATCAATATTCGAGACTCACGAGGATTCGATCAAACATTATACCTGGCGAGGAAATCTGACAATATTCAAATGAATCGATATGAACTGCCGCCAGTTCCACCATCGGACGGATTTGATGTGCGCCTCAGTTCGAATCGCTTCATTGATATCATCGACGATTCTCATAACAAGGAATTACCTGTGATTGTGAATTCTGCCAAATATCCTTTAAAAA
>JACQYX010000271.1 GCA_016207985.1 Ignavibacteriales bacterium
AAGGCATTCAAAGGAAGTGAGCTTTTAGCTGTGTCTGGTAAAATTACAAGTTACAACAACCGGCTTCAGATCGTTCATCCTTCAATCGACCGGCTTGCGGATACTGAGGATGCCGAAGGTGATCTTCAAGGTTTTCTTCATACCAAAGGTATTGTTCCGAAGTATTGTTCATCTGAAGCGATGAAAAACATCGATCTAAACGTTAAAGGTTTACGTAGGATTATAAGATCGGCATTGAATGAATTCAATGATTTTGTTGAAGAGATCCTGCCTCTCAAGTTTATCGAGAAATATAAATTTTTATCTGAGCAGGAAGCAATTCGGAACATCCATTTTCCTGTTTCATACACTATCTTGGATAAAGCTCGTTATCGTTTAAAGTTTGATGAGCTGTTTACGATGCAGTTGATGCTCGCTCTGAGGCGAAAGCAGGTCAAGGTCGAAATGTCGGGTATAGCATTTAACGTGAAAAGCTCACTGGCAAGGAAGCTTGTTGATTCTCTACCTTTCGAGCTGACCAAGGCGCAGAGAAAAGTTATCACCGAAATCGCCAACGATATGAAAATACCTAAACCAATGCACCGCTTGCTGCAGGGTGATGTCGGAAGCGGTAAAACAATCGTCTCACTCCTTGCGATGCTCGTTGCGGTCGATAACGGTTACCAGGCGGCATTCATGGCACCGACGGAAATTCTTGCTGAGCAGCATTATAAAACGCTCACTTACTTTCTGAAAAATATTAATATCAATGTTCGGTTGCTTATCGGAGGTCAAAGGTCGAAGCTTAGAGAAGACATATTGGAAGATATTCGATCCGGCTCTGCTAATATCATCGTCGGAACTCATGCCCTGATCCAGGAAAATGTAAAGTTTGCAAAGCTTGGTTTTATTGTTGTCGATGAACAGCATCGTTTTGGGGTTGCCCAGCGGGTGGCATTGAGAGAAAAAGGGATCGATTCACTGAGCGGTGGTCCACATCCCGATGTCCTCATTATGACCGCTACGCCTATTCCCCGGACACTCTCACTTACACTCTACGGTGACCTCGATGTTTCAATAATAGATGAGCTTCCTGCCCACCGAGTACCGATTAAAACAATTCTCCGCTTCGATTCGCAAATAACATCGGTTCACCAATTCGTCAGGGAACAAGTTAGCGAAGGTAGACAAGTTTACATTGTCTATCCACTCATTGAGGAGTCGGAGAAACTCGATTTAAAAGCTGCAACGGAGAGTTATGAGAAATTGAAATCGGAAGTTTTTTCCGATTTACAAGTGGGTTTAATCCATGGAAGGATGTCTTCGGATGAAAAAGATAACATCATGACCGCTTTCAAAGATAGGAAACTGAATATCTTAGTGTCAACGACGGTGATCGAGGTTGGTATCGATGTTCCGAATGCATCGGTGATGGTGATTGAACATGCAGAGCGTTTCGGTTTATCGCAGCTTCATCAACTGCGTGGACGCGTTGGTCGCGGTGCTGAACAATCATATTGTGTCTTGATCGCACCCGATTGGATGGGAAGTGCGTTGCGAAAGACGTCTAATGTTCCTGACATCGATGATGAAGATGTAGAGAAACGCAAAGTCATTCGACGGCTTCGTACAATGCTTGATACGACTGACGGTTTTAAAATTGCTGAAATTGACTTAGAATTGAGGGGTCCGGGAGATTTCTTCGGCACCCGGCAAAGCGGATTACCCCTGCTTCAAATTGCTAACCTGCTAACCGATGGCGATGTACTCGCACTTGCGAGGAGAGAAGCATTCAAGTTAGTTGATGAAGACCCGCATCTTCGTCGTGCTGAACATCAGACGCTGAAGAAACATTACGGAGAAAAGATGAAGATCGCACTCAGCTACTTGCAGGGTGGTTGAGTCTTCAGGTAAAATTTTTTTTTCACATCCGTTACATATCATCATACTACACTCGTAAAATAAATTTACGATTTGGAAATAAAAAACGTATTTTCTGCTTGACAAATAGAATAAAATGATTATATTACATTTGTTATGAAAATTCAGACAACATATGTTGAACTAGTCGAGAGGATTGCACGAGTAACTTGATAACTCTTCCAGCGCATGTCAGTCCGATGCGCATCGCACTTGTATACAATCAGAAAAAGGAAGAAGCAACACAACAAATTTTATCGGACGATTTAGACGAGCCTCCGAGTTCGCAGGGGAAAGCATCCCCAAATTCTCCTCTTGCACCTCTAACTCTCCAGAAACCAGCTATTAATCAAGTTTCGGATATGTATGCCGAATGGGATACGCTCGAAACAATTGATGCGGTTCGTGCTGCATTAGCTGAAGTGCATGATGTTTCCCTCATCGAAGCCGATCAAAATGCTTATGCAAAATTACAGGAAGCTCTTCCCGATATAGTCTTCAATATGGCTGAAGGTTTTTATGGAGCTTCGCGTGAAGCTCAAATACCTGCAATGTTGGAGATGCTGAATATTCCATACACGGGTTCCGATCCACTCACACTATCTATCTGTTTAGATAAATCCCGAGCGAAGGAGATTCTCACCTATCACAGAATCCCTACACCGAGATTCTATGTTGTCAACGATATAACCGAGATCGATAACAATCCCGTTCAATTTCCCTGTATGGTCAAACCGCTCCACGAAGGCTCGAGCAAAGGTATTTACAATTCGTCCATCGTTCGCAGTCGATCGGAGCTATTAAGAGAAATCATCATTGTCTTGGAGCGATACAACGAGCCCGTAATCGTTGAGGAATATCTTGACGGTAGAGAATTTACCGTTGCAATGCTTGGAAATGGAAATAATCTCGCTGTTCTTCCAATCGTCGAAATCAAATTCGATACACTTCCACAAGGTGTGAATCCTATTTATTCATTCGAGGCGAAATGGATATGGGATCGCTCAGACGCGCCGCTGGATATTTTCTCCTGTCCGGCATCGCTGACACCGAAACTGAAAAACGAGATTGAAGATATCTGCCGTAAAGCATATACGATACTCCGCTGCCGGGATTGGTGCCGCATAGATGTCAGGTGTGATACAGAAGGGAAACCGCATATACTCGAGCTAAATCCATTACCCGGGATATTACCTAATCCGGAAGATAACTCATGTTTCCCGAAAGCAGCACGTGCCGCCGGGATGTCATATAATCAACTAATCCAGGCAGTGCTACTAATAGCAGCCGGTCGATACGGATTAATCGACATTTCACCTTTACCCCACATAAACAACTAAGGATATTTTATGAGAAGGAAAATCCATGTCGCAGTGATATACAATGAGCCGATTACACAAATCAGCGAAGATCGAAAATATATAACTGAGAACGGACTTCTCCAGGAGGGTGGTAAAGTAACTCGCACCGAGATGGCGACTATGACCGATCTTTCTGAAATAGGTGTATTGGAAGAGCGAGAAGATATTGCACGAGCATTGCAGATGATGGGTTACAAGAGCTCGATTTTTAATGTCGATAGTAATCTTGATCGTTTAATCGATTTTCTAAAAAAGGAAGAACCCGACGTCATTTTCAATCTATGTGAAAGTGTCGGGAATGAATCTATTCATGAGATGCACATTGCAGGATTATATGAGCTTCTGGGAATTCCGTATACCGGCGCAGATTCCTTAACATTGGGAATTGCACTTAACAAGGTCCGCGTCAAAGAAATCCTGATCGCTAACGGTTTACCGACACCGGGTTACCAGCTTATAAGAAGTCCAATCAAGATCTCTTTAGATGAGCGGCTCCGTTTTCCTTTAATCGTGAAGCCATCGAGAGAAGATGCAAGCGTGGGAATAGATACAAATTCGGTCGTATACAGTTTGAATGACCTTAGAAAACGCGTTAGATATATCTTAGAGCAGTTCGATCAGCCTGCACTTGTCGAAGAATATATCGATGGTCGTGAGCTGAACGTTGCAATCCTTGGAAATCGTAAGCCATCAGTTTTACCGATTTCTGAGATCGATATGTCGACATTGCCCATAGGGAACCTATTAGAACACTTTTGATGGAAACAGGCGTATTTACAGACGAGGAAGTCGATGTAGCGATTGAGCTGGTAGATTATGTACTAAATAATCAACATCAAGAGGATTACCAGATTCAAACTGCTACTTCAGAAAACAAGGAAGTACTTGGTTATTATTGTATTGGACCGACACCACTGACAGCGGGGACATTCGATCTCTACTGGATAGCTGTAAAACCAGCAGTTAACAACCGTGGGATCGGGAAGCAGTTACTGAGCCATGCCGAAGTTTTAATCGAATCGCAGGGTGGGCGGCTGGTAATTGCAGAAACATCTTCACAACCCAAATATGAGAGAACTCGAAAGTTTTATCTAAACAATCGGTATAATGAGCTTGCCCGGATCAAAGATTATTATAAAATCGATGACGATCTCGTCATCTACGGAAAATATGTATCACAATCTGGAGTGTCACAATAATTTATGGAACTATGGCAGGAAATGCTGCGACAGGGAGTAGACAGTGCAAAAGATTTAATAGAGCGTTTCGGTTTTGAGGAGGTTGCAGCGCGTAAACTCAATACGTTATTTCATATCCGAATTAATCCATACTATCTCAGTCTGATCCGATATCCGGGCGATCCAATCTGGCTTCAGTGTATCCCGGATGGACAAGAATTGAAAGACGACGGATTGCCAGACGATCCACTCGCAGAAGATTCTCACAGTCCGGTGCCGAGCATTGTCCATCGTTACCCGGATCGGGTTCTCTTCTTAACAACAAGCCAGTGCTCGATGTACTGTCGGTTTTGCACGCGTAAACGGAAAGTCGGCGATTCCAAGAAGATCATTATGAAATACATACAGGACGGAATTTCATATATTGCCCAGCATCCTGAAATTAGAGATGTAATTCTTTCAGGCGGCGATCCGTTGATGCTTACCGATTATCTTCTTGAACGGATACTAAAAGGTTTACGGGAAATCCCACACATCGAGATCATCCGTATAGGCACAAGAATGCCATGTGTGCTTCCTCAAAGAATCACGACCAAGCTTGTCAAGATGCTCAAAAAATATCATCCGATCTATATCAACACACACTTCAATCATCCATGGGAATGTACACCGGAAGCGAAACGTGCATGTGAGATGCTTGCGGATGCCGGTATACCGCTCGGCAATCAAACAGTATTGATGAAAGGTGTTAACGACAATCCCGATGTGATGCTCGAGTTGATGCGTAAGCTTCTCACGATGCGCATCCGACCGTACTATCTATATCAAGCAGATGTAACTAAAGGCACGGATTATTTCCGTACACCCGTCAGTAAGGGATTAGAAATCATGGATAAGCTTAGAGGTCACACTTCGGGACTTGCAATTCCATATTATGTTATAGATGCACCCGGCGGTGGTGGGAAAATACCTCTGCTTCCTCAATATGTTATCGGCAGAGCAGGTAAGAATATCATTCTGCGAAATTATAAGTATGAGATATTTACTTATCCCGATCTTGAAGAAGAACCTGCAAACCACCATCCACCGGTAGAGAAACCGTTCATGAGAAAAAATGGAAGTAAAAAAGTTACCCGAAAGGAAATAATAGAAGAGGCGTTGTAACCGCAACTCGTTCTGATGTGGTTCTCAGACTGTGTAAAAAGTGTCTTTATCACTCTGAGCGCTAACGAAGAGTCACGTTTTTAAGTCAGATTCTTCTCCCACCTTCAACTCGTTCCAACGCTCTCAGACTGTGTGAAAACTATTATTGTAAAGTTGACCTCTTCGAAATCGGGAATCATGTGGGTGAACGAGTCAACACTGACGATGTTTTTTCCATAGAATGAACCAACTGACTCATAATTACAGAGAACAATCCCCACATAATTTTTTGGGTTCGACTTTTCACACAATCTGTCTGCGTCGGAACGAAAAGCAGATAGAACCAATTGCTTCTCATCTAGG
>JACQYX010000272.1 GCA_016207985.1 Ignavibacteriales bacterium
CATCGAGCCGATGACGATCATCGTTGAATCGAAAAGTCCAAGCTCGCGTCTAAACTCCCGACTGCTCAAATCAGATGATGATGTACCTTGTGCGTTATCCACGAGCTTTATCTCTTAACATCATCATTGTCGCCGTATGAATCGGGTTCCGGTTTTTGTGGTGTTCTTAAAACTTTAATGAAAAATCGGATTGTGAAAAAAGCAATCACTGTCCATGCAGATAACATCATAACTAATGCAGTTGTCGACATATTTATTCTCCAATCAAGCTAATTGTTGTTTTCGTTTCCATGCGGCTCTGATAGCTAATCCGATAACAATGAACGTAATGAGAATCAAAATTCTGGTCATATCAATAATGAAAACGTTCGAGGGTATGCCATCAATAAACCAGCGAGTGTCGGCAATTCCAATGTTAAAGATATTACCAATCACACTATCTGATGCAAGGGGCCATCCATCTCCGCTGAATAAACTTTTAAATGCATTCGTCCATTCACCGTTCGCAGGTTTAATCATTGAGCCGAAAAAGACTGAAATAAGAAACAATGGTGTAACATACTTTATTACGAATTTGAAGAAGTGCGGCACTTTAATATCTGCACCTCGTGTAATTTCATCCCAACCTTTATCAATTCCGAAGACCCACGAGAATATGATCGCTTCGGCGAGAGCGAAAACGACGAGTGAAAATGTTCCCGCCCAGTAATCAAACTCGTTGAATGCACCTTTTTCATATAAGAAAACACACGGTAAAGCTAATAATAAAGTAACCGCTCCGAAAATCACTACCGAACGTTTTCGAGTCAGTTTAAATTCATCCTGAAGAAAAGCCATCACAGGTTGTCCCGTAGCGAGTGAACTTGTGATGCCTGCAAAGAAAAGCAGTCCGAACCAGGCAACTCCGGCTAACGCAGCGAGGATTGGTCCCCAGTTTTGGAAGAGTGTCGGCATCGTGCGGAATCCCATCTCAAAACCGACGTTTGCTTGTATCCAATCCAATCCTAAATATGCAACTGCTATCGGTATGATGATAGAGCCGCCGAGTAATACTTCAACAAACTCATTCATCCATCCAGCCGAAGCGGCATTGAGTGCAATGTCGTCTCTTTCTTTTAGATATGCAGCGTAACAATGGATGGAACCCATACCCAATGAGAGTGTGAAGAATATTTGTCCTGCCGCAGCCAACCATACTTTAGGATTAGAAAGCGAATCGAATTGCGGCGTCCAGAGGAAATTCATTCCGACAGAAGAATCATAAACGGCACCATGTTCACCGGCATTTAATGTTAAAGCTCTTATCGCTAAGAATATTCCAAAGATGATCAAGATCGGCATACCGATTCGACTTGCCATCTCGACTCCTTTACTGAGTCCACGTGAGAGAATCCATAAATTTAAACCGAGTGTGATCAGAAAAAATAGAAACGCTGGAGGAGAAACATTGAAAAAATTTCCCATTCCGATATCTAAATATTGACTGAAGAAAGCAGAAACTTCTTCCGCTGTCTTTCCAGAGAATGCACCTGAGATAGAATGCCAGACGTAGGAGAGTGTCCACGACTCGATGTAACAATAGTATGCGGCGATGGCAAGGTTATTAAACAAACCGAATATTCCGAAGTACTTCAAGAGCTGCGATTTTCCCATCGCATCGAACATACCGGGTGCATGATGGTAGCCGTACTTGCCACCGTGTCTGCCGATAGCCCACTCTGTGAACGATAAATGAAGCTATTTTAGACCCCCAAAACATCTATTTAATTGATTTCGCAAAATAAGAAAAATTATTGAGAGACTCAATATAAATTTTTAAAATTTGTAGAGAATCAGTAATAACCTCGGTGACATTCAAATTTCTTGACTGGCGATGAATCATTTCGTATTTTACTCAAGATGAGTGAATCCGACATCCGCCATGACTATTTCGATCTCTATAATCAAGCAGGGGATCGGATTCAAGGGGATATTAGGTATGGGTCATCATTAAGAGAAAAGCCTGTTATCATCATATGCCATAGCTTCATGGCATTTAAGGATTGGGGATTTTTTCCTTTCGTGTCTGAGAGTTTAGCAAATGCCAGTTATGTTGCATTGAGCTTCAATTTTTCACACGATGGGGTGGAGGGAAATGGAGAAAGGATTACGGAATTTGAAAAGTTCGAGCATAATACATACTCGAAAGAATTTGACGACTTGCGAGTAGTAATAGATGCTGTTTGGAATGGACAAGTTGGTGGGGGAAGTATTGACAGATCCAAAATCGTACTGCTCAGTCATTCTCGCGGTGGCGGAATTGCAATTCTTCACACATAGGTTGATGACCGTGTGAAAGGATTGATAACTTGGTCAACGATAGAAACATTTGATCGGTGGACAAACCATCAAAAAGAAAAATGGAAGAGCTTAGGTTATTTGCCTCTGGCGAAAGATTCATCTGTAAGCCCGTTAAGGTTGGGGATAGATTTATTAAAGGATTTTGAAGCAAATCGAGTCAAGCTCGATTTGAAAACGGTAGCAAGTAGAATTCAAGTCCCTTGGTTGCTTCTTCACTGGAAGATAGATGTAACAGTTCCGTCGTGTGAATCGGAGAATTTGTATGCAGCTGCAAATAAATCATTAACCGATTTAATTTTACTCGATCATGTCGGTCATCTTTACAATGCTGCAACACGAGACGAAGATAATTATCAGACATTAAATAAAATTATTGATCTAACAATAAAATGGCTTCAACAAAATATTAATTAGGAGAACACATGGAACGCACAATCAGTTTAAAATCATTGGCAATCGAAAAACAGAGTACCATTATACAAGCATTCTGGATAACTGCATTTGCCGCCTTGACTGCGGTTGGTGCACAGATTGAGATCCCACATCAACCGGTGCCATATACATTGCAAACATTTTTTGTTTTACTCGCCGGTGCAGTTCTTGGAAAACGGAATGGAGCGATTAGTATGGGACTGTATCTATTGGCTGGTGTTGCTGGGTTACCAGTCTTCTCTGGCTGGAGTTTTGGTTTTATAAAAATAATAGGACCTACAGGTGGATATCTGTTGAGCTTCCCGATTGCAGCATTTACGGTCGGATATTTGCTTCAACAACGAAGCAATATCATCTGGTCACTAATATCGATGTTCTTGGGTCTCTTTATTATTTTTACACTTGGGACACTACATCTTAATTTCGTTTACTTTAAAAATTGGTCTGAATCGATTGCTAACGGTTTCCTGATCTTCTCATGGTGGGATGGTGTGAAATTATTCGCAGCGGCTGCAGTTGCTAACGAGTTGAACAAGCATAGATGATGGATACCGATAAACCGCTCATGACTGAATGAGTGATTATAATTAGGTACTGATATGGATGACGATAGAGAAATATGGGACGAGTTCAGATGGGAAGAGTTCATGAAGGAACAGGACAAAATGGTAGAACAATATATGGAACT
>JACQYX010000273.1 GCA_016207985.1 Ignavibacteriales bacterium
AAATCAAAAGTCAGATCGATTCTACTAAAAAACCATACTCATTTGAGATTATGGGTTCTGTAATATCTGTTCGAACCGAAATCGAAAAAATCACTGCACGATCGGCTAATGTTGTCGGTCTCATCCCCGGGACCGATTCTTCTTTGAATAAAGAATATCTTATTATCGGTGCTCACTTCGATCACATCGGTATGGGTGGTGAAGGCTCAGGATCTCTGAAACCCGATACACTTGCACCACATCATGGTGCCGACGATAATGCATCAGGAACCGCTGGACTTCTTGAGCTTGCTCAATATTTTTCTGCACAAAGGCACATGTTGAAACGAAGTCTTCTTTTTATCGCTTTCACAGGTGAAGAACTGGGTGTGCTCGGCTCCGATTACTATGTTAAACATCCATTCATGACTCTCGATAAAACAATTGCGATGATAAATATGGATATGATCGGGCGGATGAAAGATAGCATCCTCGTCGTTGAAGGTATGGGAACATCACCCAAATTCGAAGAAATCGTAAAACGGCATAATATCGATTCATTAACGCTTCGTCTGAAACCGGATGGATTTGGGCCGAGTGATCAAGCGTCTTTTTATAAAAAAGATATTCCGGTGATATTCTTTTTTACGAATCTTCACTCCGATTATCATAAACCATCCGATACATGGGATAAAATTAATTACAGTGGGGAGGATAAAGTAGTACGTTTGGCAGCTCGTGTGATATCCGATCTTGCTCGTGATGATCAAAGACCTGTATTCACAAAAGCAGCCAGCACACCGATGGGCATGGGTGGAGATCGTCAGGGGGCAAGAGTAAGTCTCGGTATTATACCAGATTTTGCCGGTGATACACCGGGCATGAAAATATCAGGAACAAGACCTGGAAGTCCTGCTGAAAAAGCGGGATTAAAAGCGGACGACATCATCATTAAATTTGGTGGTAAAGAAGTAAAAAATATTTATGACTTCACTTATCTACTCGGTCAATTTAAACCGGGGGATGAAGTTGAAATCAGCGTTAAACGCGGTAGCGAAGAAATAACACTAAAAGCAACACTTGCAGCGAAACAGTAAAATTCTATTGCAGGGCATGGTTGAAGATCTAGTGAAGAGATCTTATGATGAATTACGGGTAGAAAATTATTCGACTTCCATCAGAGTTGTGTACTTCATCTTACCATCAACTAAACACGATTCGAGTTGTTGGACCAGCTCACCCATTCTATCATCTTGGTCATCGAGTTGATTATACTCTTCGACGCTGTTAAATAAGAAAACTTCAGTGAAATTATTTTGTTTACCCTTCTGCTGGTAAAAAGAGTAATCTTGCCCATTTATTTGATTAAAATGTTCCTTCATTGTCTGCATGAGCGTCAAAAACTCTGCACGCTTTTCAGCTTGCACATCATACGAAATCGTAAAAATAACTTTAGCCATTATACTGCCTTTCCGTAGTTAATTTGAACAAATATACAAAATCTTTTGCTAATATCCTGCTTCCCGAATTTCATCTTCACTCATGCCGAAGTAGTGCCCTATCTCATGAATCAAGACTTCAATTATTTTGCGTTCAATGTCTTCTTCAGTGCGAGATATTGATTCTATATTCATTTGGTACAATGATATTTTATCAGGTACGACCGGTGTCATGCCATACCACGATCCTCTATGAGTAAATGGAATCCCTTGATACAAACCAAGAAGATGACGTTTTGATGGTAGATTCATCTTCTGGACTATTTCATCATTAGGATAATCTTCCACGATGATGCCAACATTCTCAACAGCTTGTTTGAACTTTTCCGGCAGCTTCTCGAATGCCTGCTCTACAATTTTTTCGAAATCACTTCGATCCATTCTTAATCAATTTTAGAAATTACGGAATGAATAACAGTGTAGTACAGACCGCTTAGAACTGATATCGTTATGATTTGTACTGCCGAGATAAAAATCCATCCTCTATCGGTCAGTGCTTTTATCCCCTTCCAGAGGAGCAGAAACGTCCATAATAGAAATATCCCGTCTAAAACGAGGAGCATAACATACGAGAATGGCTTGAGAAGATATGGTGATGGATTTTTTGAAAAAAAGAATAAGCCAAACGTCATCACCTCGATTGGTAAAATAAAAATGATCGATATGACTATCGGAATTAGTGAATACGAGACAACAGCAAATCCATTCCGAAAAGAAATATTTTCACCACCTAAGCGAGTGCTTATGATCAGAATAAAAGTATATAAAAGAACCGTTATGATACCCAGAGGTGGACCTATTGAAATACCTGCGAACAGAAAATTCAGCAACGAGTTCGTATATTCCCCGGCATTGATAATCCAGAAGATAAAAAATATGAAACCGATACCTGATATGCCCGATAGGATGTATGAATAATTTTTATGAGTTGCTATCGCTATGTTGTGAAATGTTTTACCCGGACGCTCTAGAATATTCCATATCGTCGAGAATAGATCGAGATTTTCTATCTTGTTCTGAAGGTAGCTTCCACACTCTTTACAGATAACGGTGAGATGGTGATTAGATACTTTGCAAACCGGGCATTGAATCATAATTATTTCTCAATTTCGTATTGGTTCGAAGCGTGCAGTAAAGTGCCGAAGCATGGGTGCTTCGTATGTTATTTTATATCCGGGCATCCGTGAGCGATTTCTAAATACTTCGATGACGCATTCTATAACATAGTCAATGTGACTTTGAGTATAGACTCTGCGAGGGATGGCAAGACGGACCAACTCCATTGCTGAAGGAATAAATTCACTGCTTGCTTTATCAGTTTTGCCAAACATAACACTGCCGATTTCAACAGATCGAATTCCTCCGACTTTGTACAGCTCACAAACTATCGATTGTCCCGGATATTGATGCGGTGGAATATGAGAGGCGAATCTTTTTGCATCTAAGTAAATTGCATGACCTCCTGGCGGTTGAAGAATTGGAACTCCTGACTCGATAAGTTTCTCCCCAAGATATTCGACGGATCGGATTCGATAAGTTAAATAATTTTCATCCAATATCTCTTCCAATCCCTGTGCCATGGCTTCAAGATCACGACCAGCCAATCCTCCGTAAGTCGGGAAGCCCTCGGTGACAATGAGAATATTTCTTGATTTCATAGCTAATTCATCATCATTCAATCCTAAAAATCCACCCATGTTAACAAGCGCATCTTTTTTTGCACTCATTGTACAGCCATCAGCGTAAGAAAACATTTCCTGTGCAATCTCTTTGGCTGATTTGTTTTGATAAC
>JACQYX010000333.1:0-2005 GCA_016207985.1 Ignavibacteriales bacterium
TTCTTATCTGTATCAAGATATTGGATATCGGTCAACTTATCGTGATCAGTTACTACAAGAAAGTTGTACTCGTGATCGAAATACCATCGCACAACACGACGAGGAGGCTCATTTCCATCCGAGCGAGTCGTATGGGCATGTGTGTTGCCTTTAAACCATTGAGCTTCCTGGCAAAGGGCTGATGTTGTTGTAATGATTGCAAAGATTATAAAGATTGAAAAAATTCTTATCATTGTAGTCTCTCACTATTTTCTGATCAATTTGATACAAAAATTTTTTACTTTTTACTTTTACATTTCACAAACACAACCCCATGAGACGGCACATCTGCCTCGAATTGATCCTCAAAAACTCCAAGGTCTTTCTGCCGCCATACATCACGAACTTCAAACTTGCCACTCATACCAATATCGGAACTCTTTAATGTTATCTTAACAGATTGTTTCCCATTCCAATTAAAATAATCCACTGGATTTTTTTCTCCTAAGGATGGATAAAATAAACCAACTGCTTTCGAGCCGTCTTCCATTTCTTTCACCCAGATTTGCTTACCATCTGCATCATATATTCTTCTCGCCTGTACACCAAGTGGATCTTGATTGATCTCGATTACTTCATCGTTTGTCAAAAGGTTCAATGTGAAGTCGTCAAGCCGGCTCATATCAGCACCAATGAATAGCGGTGAGCACAACAACGACCACAAACTGATATGCGTATACTGTTCATCGGGTGTAAGCTTTGTTGGATGAAGATTGGGACCCCAGCCAACAAGTCCGACAACGAGCATATCGGGATCGTTCCAGTGCCCGGGTCCGGCGTACGTTTCATGTCCCGACTGATTAAAGCCAATTCCCGCCATACTCGACCATGTATCGGTGATGTCACCTGTTGTACGCCAGCAATTTCCGCCGACTTCTTCGCCCCACTCCCACACATCGCCCATTCCATATTGGCATAAACTATAAACGATGTCGCGTGGGACTTTATCAAGCGCCTATCTCATTACTCGATAAGGTTTCATCAGCTCGCCACGACTTTTATCCTTTGCGATTCTGCCATACGAGCACCAATCATATTTCAGGTAATCGATGCCCCAGTTTGCATACTGCTGTGCATCTTGATATTCATATTGATAACTTGCTGTGAAGCCAGCGCAAGTGATTGGTCCTGGTCCTGAGTAAATTCCTAACTTCAATCCTTTGCTGTGTACATAATTGCTGAGAGCTTTCATATCGGGAAATTTTTTATTTGTATTTATCATACCATTCTTGTCGCGCGGTTCACCTTGTAACTCTATCTCTGTTGCGTCTGGTTTATTTTCCCAGCAATCATCAATGTTAATATAAGTCCAACCGTGATTAATGAGACCCGAAGACACCATTGCATCGGCAGCAGCTCGTACCTTAGCATCGTCAACTGCGCATGCCCAGCAATTCCAGCTATTCCAGCCCATCGGTGGAGTGAGGCAAATTTTATCTCCTGACTTGATGCGAAGCTCACGCTTCGCATCACCTATCTCGTTCTTTGCGACAAGGGTGACTTTATATTCACCTTCTCTATCAATTTTTCCTGTAATAATTCCAGTTATTCCATCGAGATTTAATCCCTCAGGGAGATTTTCTGCTGAGAACGTCATCGGTCGTTTGCCCGTTGCCGCTATTGTATAGAGGAACGGATTGCCGGGTCGAATACCAAAAACTTTCACCCCATTAATTTTTGGCAAGTCGGATGGTTTCGGTGTAAGGATGTACGGCTCGACTGTCGTTTCAACAACAAGCTCTTCCGGAGATCGCTTTGACACCAGCTCAATCTTTGCATCGCACCAATTGGCATGATCGTAATCAATATTGTCCTCCGCATCGGTTACAAGAAGACCGAGAAGTTTAACACCACTGAGATCGATATCGACCTTTGTGGGCACGTTGCCTTTTTTCATGATCGGACTCTCCCAGAGAATTTTCTTATCACCGAGCACGAAGAATCTAACAGATCCTTTCCCCTCTAT
>JACQYX010000333.1:2047-9105 GCA_016207985.1 Ignavibacteriales bacterium
CTTCATCATCGAGACCCACGGAAGCGGTGAATCGTTTTCCTTTCCCATCCAGATTTAAAAGAAAGGTACTAATAGCATGTGTCCCAACACCTCGCTCGAATACCTGTCCGCCAACCTTGATCGGATTACCCTCGATGGACTTCTTCGCCTCAGGCGTTCCCCAGCCGCATTCCATAGCGGAAAGGTCAAGCTCATCGAGATAGACACTCTGTGCTTGCAGAATTCCTAAGGAAGATATAATAATAATTAGTAAAAGTGTTTTCATAAAAGATACTCCTATTTAATAATGAACATGCAATGGATTAATGGAGTTATGGAGCAATGGATTGTTGAAGTGAAATTATTCATTAAATAATTTCTTCCATCCTCCAAAATTACTATTTGATAAATTTCTTAAACTTTATAGAACGTTATCTCTCCTCTATTTAAACAGCTCTTCTGGAAACTCTTTTTCTAACAGATACCGATAGTAAAAACGATAATTATCATTTCGCAGATGCGTTGCTTTCGTTCCACCCCAGCCATGACGCTCACCCGGGTAAAGCATGAACTCAAAATGTTTCTTAGCATCTTCTAATGCATTCACGAGCTGGATGCTGTTCTGCATATGGACGTTATCATCCATAGTGCCATGAACAATACGCAGTACTCCTTTATAGCGATCAACAAAATTCATTGCGGATGCATTCTTATATCCTTCAGAATTCTCCGCTGGCGTATCCATATACCGCTCGGTGTAGTGAGAATCATACAACTTGAAATCTGTTACAGAGAATAATGCGAGTCCATGCGTGAAGTAATCTGCACCGTAGGTTAATGCAAGGCATGCAACAAATCCACCGTAACTACCGCCTGTTATGCAAATCTTCGTGGAATCGATAAACGGTTTATTCCGCAGCCACTTCACAACCTCGATGTAGTCGTTCATTTCCCATTTTCCTAAACAGCGGTGCATGAGTGCTGCACCTTCTTTGCCAAAATGTCCGGAGCCGCGATGATCGATTGATACTTGAATAATGCCTTCCATAGCGAGCCATTGCCAGCGCAATCCACCCCATGAATTTGAAACTGTTGCAGAGTTGGGTCCACCGTAAATGTTAATCAACACAGGGTATCGCTTGTTCTGATCAAAATCAGTTGGCAACGTCAAGCTCACGGGAAGATTGAAGCCATCGGCGATAGGAACACAAAACAATTCCGCTTTGGCAATTTTGTATTTCTCGAATTCTTCCGTCTTGCTGTTGCTAAGCTCCTTCGCTAATTTCCCCCGCGAATCGTAAATAGCCATGCGGGAGGGTGTTGAGATGTTTGAATAAGTCGTTATAAAATACTTACCTTTCGGGGAAAGATTGATTGAGTGTGTATAGTTGCCAAACGTCAAACGTTTTAATCCTTTCCCAGTGAAACTAATCCTGTAGAAATCGGTACTTATCGATGCTTCTTTTTTAGCAGTGAAGTAAATAATCTCGTTCCTCTCATCGACAAAGAGAATATTAGAGACACTCCATTCCCCATCGGTAATTTGTCTGACGAGCTTTCCATCCATACTATAATGATAAAGATGTGTCCAGCCGCTCTTGTCGCTTTTGATAAGAAAGCTTTTTCCATCTTTGAGGAAATCGATTCGCTCGAACCAATCGATCCATGACTTTTGATGTTCGATGTAAACTATTTTCTTTTTCCCTGATTCGAGGTTAATAGAATAGAGAATTAACGTATCCTGCTGGCGATTCATCCATTGTGTAACGAGCTGTTTGCCATCCGGTGTCCAGAATGGCTCGCCAAAATATTGATCATCTTTCTCATTGAAATCATTCCACGTGATTTTACTATCATTTACAGAAACAATACCAAGTCGTACTTCGGGATTCGGATCGCCGGCTTTAGGATAGCGAGTGTTTTCAAGAAAACCATGCTGACCTTCAGAATTATAGAGTGGAAAGATCGGCACTTTCGTTTCATCGAACCTGTAGAAAGCTATTTGCTTGCCATTCGGCGACCACCAGAACGCTTTGTATCGGGATGAGCGACCGAGAATTTCTTCATAATAAAGCCATGCCGCCCAACCATTGTACACCACATCGCTGCCGTCGGTTGTGCGCTGAGTTTCTTTCCCCGTCTCAAGGTCAATCGTAAAGAGATTGTGCTCTCGTGTAAATGCAACATACTTTCCATCTGGTGATAATGTTGGATTTTTCTCTTCAACAGAATTATCCGTCAACCTCTTGAATTCCTTTTTCTTCGTATCGAGGAAGTAGAGATCGTTCTCCTTTTCATAAATCAATCTATCGAACGATTCGGTGTTAGAGGAAGATCGCTCCAATATGATTCCCGAATCGACTATCGATTTAAACTGTTCGAGGTCTCTATATAAAACCTCGACTCCGGTTTTTACATCCACCGAGTAAAGTATCTGTTTGTCATCGCCATCTTTTTTCTTCATCTCAAGGTAATGATCATCATCTGCCCAGCCGGTAATATTCGGCAAACTCTGAATAGGTTTCGGCTCAGCATTCTTGAATATTTGTTCGAATGTCAACCGTATCTTCTCCTGTGAATGGGTTGAAATAATAAAAATAAGAGTGAGAAGAATGCAACCTAAAGTGTACCGAATAGATAAAGAATATTTCATAATGATTTCTCTAATGATTAATGAGTATAAATATTTTCCATTCTCGATATCTCCCAAAACACTTTTCAAAATAGTCGTAAATTCTGTATCATTTCTTTACTGAGAATTTATATACAGTAACTTGATGATACTTCTGATTCGGTTTTAGAATCGTTGGTGGAAATTCCGGATGATTCGGTGAATCGGGAAAGTGCTGGGCTTCTAAGCAAAATCCAAAGTGCTTTCGATAAACTTTACCACCCTTTCCTGTGATTGTTCCATCTAAAAAATTACCGGAGTAAAACTGAATACCGGGTTCTGTGGTATATACTTCCATAATCCTCCCGCTTTTCGCTTCAGTGATCCGTGCGGCAAGCGACAGACTATCTCCCTTTCGATTCAGAACATAATTGTGGTCGTATCCTCCTTCGACTTGTTTGATACGCCCTCCGATCGGATGCGATGTACGGAAATCCATCGGTATACCTTCAACACTACGCAGTTCGCCTGTGGGTATGAGGTTCTGATCAACCACAGTATATTTATCTGCATCGATCATCAATTCGTTATTAAAAACATCTCCACCACCTGCACCGACAAGATTGAAATAACTATGGTGTGTAAGATTTACTGGTGTCGGTTTATCCGTGGTTGCTTCATACTCGATTCTGAATTCATTCTCGTTTGTCAATGTGTAAATAACAACGACATTTAAATTCCCGGGATATCCTTCTTCACCATCCTTACTATTATACCTTAGCACAAGAGCAACACCATCTTCTACTCGAATAGGATTAGCTTGCCATATAACTTTATCAAAGCCTTTGGTCCCACCGTGCAAATGATTGCCATCGTTATTTGTTGCCAATTTATATTCTTTTCCATCCAACGTAAATTTCCCTTTCGCAATTCTATTTGCATAACGCCCAACGATACAGCCGAAGTACGGATGATCGGCAAGATACGGCTTTAAACTATCAAAGCCGAGGACAACATCGTCACGATTACCTTTTCTATCAGGAACAAGAAGTTCCGTTACAATTCCTCCGTAGTTGATAATCTTCACAATTATTCCGCCTTTATTCGACAAGGTATAACGGTGAATAATCCGATCGTCATCTGTCTTTCCGAAGACATCACGTTGAATTCCCATACCAGATCCCTTTCCTTGTGGAAAAACTTGAAGCAGAAAAAGAAATGAAATAATTGTAATAATTTTAAAAATCTTTATGATTCTCATATGTTTTCCTCTTTAATTAGACTGCCAAATAAAATCGCCATTTTCTACACTCCAGTCAAGTCCGAAGAAGCCCACTCCGAGAATACCCTTTTCACCCTTCGTAACAATATCTGAATTGAACAGTGTGAGGTCTGGTAAACCAATACCGGGACTCATGTAAGGAATGCGCGTTGTTAGCTTCATACCGACCAAACCGGAGCCGCCGATGACTGCGACGCTCGCATTTGCATTCCCTTTCCGTGGTCGAACGAAGATGCATCCGAGTTGACTGCCCGTAAATTTCTTCCCGCCGACCGTGATAAAATTATTTCCAACCTGAATAGGACTATCATTTAACAATTTTTTCCATGCCGAGTTTGTGTTTCGATTGCCATAAAGAATAACACTTCGGTCAGGATGTTTTGATGGATCGAAATCCTTGTCGGCAAAAATATCAATCGAGCCGTTTCCTTGATACCAAAACTTTTCAGCATCGTAGCGTGCTTTGTCGAATGCCCATTTGTTTTCTTCATCCGATCCTTGTGTGCCGTAAACAAATACGAACCGGCTGCGGAATGCCTCTTTAAAAATCCCATAGCGTCGAGAATTTTTTACATTCTGCGACGACTCGAAACATAATCGCCACTTCCCGGATTTATTCTCCAGCCAAAACTGTTGTTGATTTGGTAGGATTGGAACTCGTCCGATTTTCTGACTATCCAACTCAATTGATACCGAATCTCTTCGCTTCAACACGTCAAGATCAAAAGCGATTCTCGCTACGTTGTTCGTTGCACCTATAAATCTTTGTGTCCCTGGATCGAAACGGACAGAGACAGAGCTTATCTTAAGCTGCTCTCGCTGTGCATCAATCGTTACCCAATTATTTTTTGCAGAGATACCCGGATTTGAAGTTATGAAATTGATTTCTCTTACTCGCTCTTTTTCGGGGCGTGAATGGCGGGCAAAGAAATCGAACATCGGCGACCAATCGACACAATCGGCACTGGGCTCGTCCGATAAATCCCACCAATGCCCCACGTCTTTCTGTTCATGGTAGATGAAATCTCTGTAGTTATGTTTATTGAGCTCCTCTACCATCATTCGGGCTTGTTTAGGATAGACATTGTCATCATCCGCACCGTGAAGAATGTACATACCGAGCTGTTTATAATTCTCGACATGCTGGAATGTCTCGCTCGGTGCGGTTGAGCGGCGAATCATCTTTCTGATGTCGGTTGTGTCTAAAGTATTCTGTCCTCGGAAACGATAAGTCCAGAAACTTATCCATCCGGCGCTCGGTCCGATTGCAGAAAACTTGTCTGGAAATAGCGAGCCAATGTGCCACGTTCCGTGCCCACCCATTGAATGCCCGGTTAAATATATTCTGCTTTCATCGATTTTATGACGATTTTTAACAGTATCTAGAACCTCAAGCGCATCCATTCGTCCCCAATCTTCCCAGTTGTAACCATATGGTCGCCGATTTGTAGGTGCAACAATATGCCCCCATGATTTTAGATAATATGAACCCGATTGATTTATAGCTTCAACGCCAGCACCATGTAATGAGAGGAAGAGTGCTTTCGGAGTATACCCGTTCGTATCGCTTGCCGGATTGATGCTATAATATTGTACACTTCCATCAATTTTGCTGATGAATGTTTCTTTGTGATTATCCTTTTTATTGAGAACTCTAAAAGGAATTGAGACTGAGTCCACCAAAACTTCTTTACCCAACTTTTTTCTTACAATTGCGACATAGATAAACACTTTTCCAGACACTGTGAATGCATTGCCAAGAATATGAAATCCGACTTTTCTTACACTAAGCGGTTGAATGATTGGAACTTGAACTGCATTTCCATTGTGTGGATTTATTGATGCTTTGATTTGTACGTCTTTTAAAACTTCCATCGAAGCATTCACAATAACAATTGACGCCCATGTATCTATTTTTTCACCTACAATAAAATCTGGGAGTGTCGCGTCGTAAGGATTAAACATGATAGACTTTGCGGGTGGATATAGCTTCATTTTTAAACGGCCTCTTTGACATCGAACGAGGAGCTCATTCTTGCCTTTTTCAAGAACTATTGGAAGTTTGGAATATTGAAAGTTCGGCTCCCATGTCTCCCATTTTTCTTTCAAGCCGTATGGATTTCCGGAACGAGGAACACCGTTCACATACGCCATTTCGTTTCCCATTGCTTCGAGAATCCATATCGATTGTTTCTTCATATCGACAGAAAAATATACATAGCATCCATTTAAAACCGAATCCGTAAACCAGCCTGTTGAATCAGCGGTAATTGTTTGCCACTCATGTTCTTCCCCATTAATAAATTTAACAGATTGACCTTTCTTTGGAGCTTTCCATTTCCCGAGTGCAAGGTTAGCTTCAACTGGATTGGGAGCTATGATAGTTTCTGTATAATCTTGGGGTAGCTGTAACGCAATTCCATCCATAAAGACAAGGGTATCTGCTTGCTGTCCTTTTAATATTATTGGAACTAAAATCATTAAATAAATTAAAACTTGGAGTTGAGCTACGCTAAACATCTTTTTATCCTTTACAGTTAATAAATTTAGGATTATTCGACAACGATTTCATCAATGAATATCCACGCTTTTCCACCTGCACCGATATGCCAGTCGGGACATTTTAACCTTGACTTTGCAAACACCTTAATATACCGAGCGCTCTTATGAATATCCTCAGCGATGAACTCATTCGTGAACACTCCACCCACAGTATCAGGCACATCATTTTGAATCGACAAAACATGTGTAAAATTTTTACCATCTTGTGAAATTGAAAAATCGACTTTCAAAGGGAGCCATATCCAGGCATAATATTGCTGGAGAAAGTTAGTTTTAATTCTGCTTATATTTTGAACTCTCCCAAAATCAACAACCGCTTCCATATGTTCACCCTCGAAACCGAGCCAGTTACAGTGGTAATCGTTTGGACCATGCAAACCATTTGTAAGAGCAACACCTCCACCAACTGGATACTTCTCACTATGCCGAGTATTCAAGATAACAGGTTTACCAAATGCAAGATTACCTTTGACACTGACTTTCAATTGTTTCTCAATAGATATTTTGTATTCATCAGGGGAGGTTCCACTCTCTTCCAGTCTCTCAATTCCAGATTATTTTGCTACAGAAACAAAATTGTCTAACATCCGCTGCATATCTTGTTTAATTTTCCAATCACCTCCC
>JACQYX010000038.1 GCA_016207985.1 Ignavibacteriales bacterium
GGTTAGATAACCGATTTCTAAATTAGTAAGGAAGATAATTCCAAGGTGAACGGGATTAATCGAATAGGCGGTTGCAATAGGAATAATGAGCGGCACTACCACGATGATTGCCGAAAAAATATCCATCATCATACCGACCATGAGAAGGAAAATGTTAAGAAGAATGAGGAAAACTTCTCTGCTCGAAATGAATTGCTGGATGAGATCGAAAAGTTTCATCGGCACTTCTTCATCGATGAGATAATTCGTCAAACCCATAGCACATCCAAGAATAACGATGATTGCTCAGACAAGTACCATGCTTTCTTTCATGATGCGCGGAATGTCGGAAAAGAGTTTGAGATCTTTGTAAATAAATACTTCGACAAATAGCACGTAGAATGCTGTTACGGCAGCGGCTTCGGTTGCCGAGAAGAGACCGCCATAAATGCCGCCGATGATGAGAAATGGTAATGGTATTTCCCACATTGCATCTTTGCTCGCTGCCAATACGTTTTTCCAATTGAACGGGATTACTTGCATAAACGATTTTTTCCCTTGCCTCATGCTGTAGATTGAAAGGATGATGACAAGAAAAATACCTGGAACAATTCCTGCGACGAAGAGTTTGTCGATTGAAACATCGGGAATATTCCCGCCAACTGTTCGTGAGTTTGCGGCGACCATTGAAAACAATATCAACGGTAAACTTGGAGGGAAGAGTAATCCCAAACTACCCGAAGTGGTTAGCAGACCGAGCGAGAATTTTTCAGGATATTTTTCCTGAACAAGAATCGGATATAGCAAACCGCCGAGAGCGACAATTGTAACACCGGAAGCTCCAGTAAATGCGGTGAAAACGGCGCACGATACAAGGGCGACGATTGCCAAGCCGCCCGGCATCCAGCCGAAGAATGCCTGTGAGAGTGCAACAAGCCGCTTAGGTGTTTTACTCTCCGCCAATATATATCCGGCAAATGTGAAAAGTGGAATTGCAATAAGTGTCGGCTGGCTCGCCAGTCGGTACATCTCAACTATAACCGCAGATGTATCGATATCTGCGGCGTGAAATGCGAGAAGTGCAACCGTTCCGATGATCGCAAACAAAGGAGATCCTAAGAATGCCAATGCTATTAGAAGTAAGCCGTATAGTATCGTCTCCATCAGGCACTCGTAGAAGATACACTATTAGGTGGATTCGTATCTTGCGGTGGTCTTAACGCTTCAATCATGTGCTCGATCGTGCGGATTAAAAATCTGAAAGCCATCAATCCAAATCCAACCGGTATGATAAGCTGAAACCACCACGCAGGGAAATTTATTTGACCGATTGCAAAAAGTAATTCTCCGGTTTCAATCTCACTCTGGAGAAATACCCAACCGGCATGTGCTAAAAATGTTGTAACGGTACAGGCGAAAAGATTTGTGAGTATGCGGGCGATATTTACAAATTTTGGTGAAGCAAATCGAGTAATCAGATCGAGGTTGATGTGCTTCTCTTGTTGTGTTGCAAGCGAAGCACCGAGAAATCCAATCCATAAAACTAAATGCCGTAGAAATGGATCGCCCCATAGAAAGCCGGTCGAAAAAAGATTGCGGAGGATTACTTGCAAGAAGGCAAGCACGATCATGAAACCAAGCAGCAGAACAACAAGCGAGCCCTCTAACTTTGAGAGTATGCGGCTAATCGCTTTGACGAGCTTCATCGGGAAGTTTTATTGTTATTAGAACGAAAATCGTACACGACCTTCTCGACCCTGTTGAGAAGATCCTCTGAATACAATTTCCCGACAAGCAATCGGCGGGCTTTTTTACCGATCTCTTCGTATTCGGCCGTAACTTTTTTTGATGGCGGCTCAGTTATTGTGATTCCGTTTTTTCTTAAGGTTTCAATCGATTTTTCGTTGTCTCGCCGACTGAGCAGGGTAAGCTTCTCCATGTATTTTTTACCGTTGCGTTTTAAAATTTCTTGAAGATCGGGGGGAAGTTCGTTGAACTTTTTCTTCGAGATCACGACTGCACCCATCGAATTTGCCAATGATACATTGAGCATATATTTGACGCGGGAAAACCATTGAAGTGCGATGGAAGCAAGAGGTGATGAATATACACCATTGATGAGTCCGGTCTGGAGTGAAGTGAGAACATCGTTGATGGTGAGAGGAATCGGATTAATGTTCATAGCTTTGAAAGCTGCTTCGGCAATCGGGTCACCTTCCCACATCCACATCTTAACTTTCTTCATATCTTCAGGAGTTTTCACCTGGGTATTTGTGAAAACATAAACAAGCCCGACTTCTGCCCATCCTAAATTTATATATCCGCCTTCTTCGATTGCTTCGTTGAATTCGTCGTTGAAAGTTTTGTAAATCAGGTCGACTTCATCATGATTTCGGAAGAGAAATGGTGAATCGAGGATGCGAACTTTGGGTGCGATGGATGTCATTCCGACACCGGTGATGCCGGCCCTATGCAATTGTCCGAGTTTGATTTTGCGCAAAACATCTTTTTCATCTCCCTGTACCATTCCCGGATAAATTCGGAAGCCAAGTTGACCGCCGCTCTCTTTCCTGACAGCGTTATTAAATTCTTTCATTACATTCATCCAGGTGCTTCCCTCGGGTGCAACAGTAGCAAATTTAATTATATATTGCTGTGAAAGAAGTTGTGTTGAGAATGCAACTACAAATAAAATTCCGATGATTATATCACTCTTCTTCAATGTTATCTCCGTTGGTTACGTCAAATAATTCATGCATCTTCTTCCTCAGTAGAACCGCTTTTCTTTTTGCGATTGCATTAGACAAGCGTGCTTGAGGAAGTATATCGATAGAGGTCGTGTCGACGATAGTGAGACAGTTCTCGAATAATTCCTTATCCTGAGTTTGAACTGCATTGGAACGTGCATAATACACGTAAGTCATTAAAAATTTTCCGCTGTTGATTTTAATGCATTCCTCGAAATGTTTTTTCGAGATCTCGGGATCGCCGCCGAGCAGCTTAGGTCGGCTTCCGAATAATGTTCCGAGAAAGAAGTGTGCGCCACCGTAAAAATATGATGACTCTCTTTCTACTACAAATTTCATCATTGCTTCAACTTTCGGAAGGTCAGCGATGGCGGAGGGGTCTGTAAGCGTCAAGCTGATATAGCTTCCCCATCCGATCGCAGTCCAGAATATTATTGGAATGTCATCTTTGGAAAATGTTTGCAATGCAGTCGTGAAATCATCGATGTTTTTATTTTGAGCCTCTGCAAAGATTTCATTTCTATTCAGAATCTCCATCCCGAAATTTTTACTACGAAGATAAAAGAAACGTGCACGGTCGACGCTGTCATCTTCCACGAAGCCGAGTGCATAACTTGAATATCCCATCGATGCGAGAAATTGATAATGCTCGTTTTCAGGATCGCTCTTTAGGATTGTTTCGAGGAGTTTTAAGTTGGAAGCGATACTGACTTCTGCAATTCCGAGGTCTTGTTCCTCGTTCAACACGTCGAATCCGTTATCCATTATTCCTCCAAGGGATTTAACGGCAATCTGTTGAAAGCAACCCGAGAAAACGAAGAGAAGAATTGTGAGAGTGATTGTGATTATTTTCATACTTGTTGATAATATACAAAAAGTTGTAGAGAAGTGAAACAAAGATTTTGGAAGTTAATTTAAAAAAGTTTAATATTCCAATGAGTCAAAATTCATAAAGATGGACAATTTTAACAAGAAGTCTGGAGGATATCGCATGAAAATACTCCTCGTAGAAGATGAGAAAAAAGTAGCCAAATTCATACAGCAAGGATTGGAGGAAGAGAAATTCGCCGTGACAGTTGCTCATGATGGAGAACAGGGATTAAAACAAGCTCTCGTGGGGAACTTCGATCTGATCATCTTAGACATTTTACTACCGCAAAAGGATGGTATAACGGTTCTCAAAGAGCTGAGAGGAAAAAAATTCAATATACCGGTGATTATGCTAACTGCGAAGAGTGCTACCGAAGATAAGGTAGAAGGTTTGGACAGCGGAGCGGATGATTATCTGACAAAACCATTTGCGTTTGCCGAGCTGCTTGCCCGTGTACGATCATTGCTTCGTCGCGGTGCAAAAGAGAAATCGACGATATTGAAAGTTGCAGATTTACATCTCGATATTGTCTCGCACAAAGCGAAGCGTGGGGATAGAATGATCGAGCTTACTGGAAAAGAATATGCACTTCTCGAGTACTTCATGCGAAACGTCAATCGTACGCTTACACGTACGATCATTTCCGAGCATATCTGGAATTATAACTTCGATACGGGTACTAACGTTATAGATGTCTACATAAATCACCTTCGCAGTAAAATCGATGACGGATTCGAGAAAAAGCTTATCAGCACGGTGCGAGGCGTTGGATATGTTATGAAGGATGAATAGCATGTTTTGGTGGCTCAAATCGATTCGTGCACGTCTTACGTTTTGGTATTCACTTCTGCTTCTTACGACACTCATCGCTTTCGGTTTGATTGCATATACCTATTCTCGCCAGCAGCTTTCGGACAGCCTCGATCTCTCGCTTAGTAATGAAGTAAAATGGGTTAAGAATTTTATCGAGCCAAAAGCAGGCAAAGTAAAGCCAAGCAAACGATTCACAATTAAGAAGAAGACTCCTAATATTCGTCAACAATTACCAGCAGTTCCGCCGGACAGTTTGGAAATGAGTGAAGCAGATGAAGAGATTTGGAATCAGATATACGAGCATGCTCTTCTAAATCCTAAAAAAACCATGATTGAAGTAGCCGATAAGAAAGGTGCGATCATATTTCGTTCTTTCACTGTCGGTGAAGATAGTTTCGTGATTGGTGAAGCTCCACTCAATACAATTAAAATAAGCACCGTAAAAAACGGAAGGGGAGAAAATCTCCGTGTAGCATCTACCTCTACCAAGGTTAACAATATTTATGTTGCCTATCCGCTTGCCGAGTTAAATGAGCTGCTGGACAATCTTTTTTCGATTTTTCTTATCCTCGTCCCGATAGCACTGGCATTTTCAATTGGAGGAGGGTGGTTTCTTGCATATAAATCGTTACGACCGGTTGACAATGTTACAAAAACTGTACAGCAGATTACAGCGCACAACTTGGATCAGCAGATTCCTGAAAGAAGAGTGAATGATGAAATAGGTCGTTTGATATCGACGTTCAACGGTATGATTGTACGATTGCGAAAGTCGTTCGAGCAAGTAAGGCAATTTTCCGTAGATGCATCGCACGAGCTGCGTACGCCACTTACCATAATGAGGGGAGAAGTCGAGCTTGCTCTACGAAGTCCGAAAGAAAACGAAGAGTATCATAGGATTTTGGCAAGTATATTAGAAGAAGTTATTCACCTTTCTACTATCATCGATAATCTCCTGACATTATCAAAAGCTGATCTTGGTCAACAGGAAATCTTATTCAAAGAACGGGTCAACCTTAAAGAGTTGATGGACGAGCTGCTCGAGGATGGGGAGATCATAGCGATGAAAAAGAACATTTTCATCAACCTCAGGAATAACGAAAACCTCTTGATTTTTGGAGATCGATCACGCCTGAGGCAGCTTCTCTTAAATCTCATTGATAATGCTGTCAAATATACACCAGAAAAAGGCAGAGTAGACCTGAATTGAAGTCAAAAGCGAGCTAAATAAAGGCAGCACTTTTTCTGTTTATCTCCCACTTTAAATTTTATGGTCAGATATCGGCACCCATCGAAAAATAGTATTGGGGTGTTGAAGACTGTTGAAGATTGAATGACCAGGCAACATCCATCTTCAACAAGAAACCTAAAATTATCATTCTGACTCCGTAACCAGTACCTGCAAGGAGATCTCTCATGTAGACGTTACCCAATTCATCTTTATCGAATGCTTTAAACTCTTTTCTCCATTGGTAAGCACCACCCATATCGAGGAAAAGTACACCACTGAAGCTTTGGAAAAAAACAGGTAAAGGTCCGGCGCTGAAATATCCAAGCAGAGGAAAACGCAACTCCATATTCATCAAACCATATTTAGTACCGATCTTCTTGCTATAATTGTATCCGCGTAAAGGAACACCGTAAGTTAGAAATATAAAATCTTCGGCTTCCTGTATTGGTATCTGGTTATTATCCACACGCCAGTTAAGCCAGTTAGCAACACCTCCAAGAACAAATCTTTGTGGATCTTTACCAAAACTTCCACCACCCGACAAACGGATCGCGAGTGCATAATCTTTCCAGAGTTTAAAATATTTTCTGTAATCTCCGGTTACGGTTACAAATCCGAGCGATTGGTTATTGATTTTAGGACTTCCGATGACACTTAGATTGTATCTTTCTCCGTTAGCAGGTGCGATGATTCCCCACAAGCTGTTATCGTGCACATAACTGATAGAAGGAACAATAAGTTGCCGCCGTTGTGATGTTTCCTCAGGTAAACTGAGATTATCTCGGGACAATTTGAGCCACGTCAATCCAAAATCGATCCTCTTGAATTTGCTGAAGGGATAAGTTGCCACTCCGAGTATTCCATAACTCCTGAATCTATATCGGTAATATAAATCGGTTTGACTATTATATAAATCCAGAAATCCAACGTTATGGAATCCTTGAATTCCATAATCGATTCTTTTCGGTAGATAAAGATATGCAAGCGCATAATTACTATTTTCTAATCCAAATTGAAGATCGAGCAAAACATATATTTGATGATTCCCGAGCATATCACTGAACGCCATGATGGTCGAGCCTTGAACTCCATAGAAAGTATTATAGCCGGCGGTCCCGTAAATTATATCCGGTGAGAAATTTATTTTATATTTGCTAACCTTATAATTTCCTTTATCATCGATGTTATCGGAGATGATTGGAAATTTCGATGAATCGGATTTTTTCCCGGGACGGTCACTATAGAGATCGTTGAAGACATAATTTCGCAGCTCGATCTTTCCACTTTCGACGTTGAAAAGATCTATCGAATCTTGTTTTTCCATTCGGATAATTACGTTTTCGTCTAACAGTATATCGTTCTTTCGTTGTTTCGTTGAATCGGGCTGAGTCTTTTTGGCAATAAGTTTCTTATAATACTCAGTCGGCTCGAGTGATGTCAATGGTTTCTCTTGTTCGAGGGGATTTCGCATCAGGAAAAGATCGAATCCGGCATTCGTAAGCGAGCTGAATGCGAGTTTATTCCCATCTCCTGAAAGAGAAAGCTGATAAACACCGCTCAGAGAATTAGTCAGCGGATAAGTTGTATTACTATCCAGATTAAATATATGGATGTTGTTTATACCATTCATATCAGAGACGAAATAAAGATGTTTTCCATCAGGTGCGGTTACGGGTGAGGTTTCATCGCTGTTCGGTGAATCGGTCAGTCGCTCAATTTTTTTAGTTGCAGAATTAATACAGTAGAGGTCAAGTTCCCGATAATCGTGACGTTGTATTTTGAAATCTTTTGGAACCATGGCAGCGTCAACGTATTCTTGACGGTCGGAAGAAAAATAGATCGATGTTCCATCCGCAGACCATACAGGATCGGAATCACTGAAGATATCATCGGTTAGGTTAATCAACATCTTTGAGTCGAAATCGTAAACGTAAATGTCCGATCGATTTCCATTTATACCGACGAAAGCTAATCTTCCATTCGTATGAGCAGAATCCGTTCGAGCGGATGACCAATCGACGGAGAAAATACCATCAAGACCGAAGTCTAATTTCTGCTCGTCTCCTGATTCCACATCTACGATCATGACGGCATCTTGCTCACCGCTTTTTGCAGCAAGAGCAAGGAATTTACCATCGGGAGACCATGCTATACCGGGTGTGAGCAGGTGTAACTCTTCAAAGTTTGCAGTCCGTTGTCCTTCGATAAGTTTCTTTACAATCGTTCCATCGATGGTGTTCATGATGAACACATCGAAATAATCGTCTCGATTAGAAATAAAAGCGAGACGATTTCCCTGTGGTGAAATTGCAGGACTTGAATTATAAAAGCTTCCATCTTTTCGGTGGTCGGTTAGTCTGCGAGCGTAATCGGATGGCTCTTGCCGCTTCGCTATATCGGGCCAGTATTGGACTTTTTGTTCCTTTTGCCAGCGCTCAGATAATTCCTCAACTGTTAAGCCGATTGCATTCCGAAATCCATGTTCCACGCTACGTGAACCTTTGATTCGTGTCAGTAGCTCAGAAACCTTTTGCTCTCCGTATTTCGTAGCAATGTAATTCCAAACCGATTGTCCGCCGCGGTATGCAAAGTAACCGTAGAGTTGATCGATTTTTGGTAGATATCCATGTATCGTCGCATAACGGAGGAACATGTCTGAGTTTGTATCCCACTTAAGGGCTTCGTATTCTGCCAGACCTTCGTTGAACCATAATGGAAGCTGCAGTGTAATATTGTTTGCGATAATAGACTGGATCGATCCTCCGTAGAACATTTCGTTGATTACAGCATGAACGAGCTCATGATGTATCACATGGCGGAATTTTTTATAATCACCCTCGAATGGAATTACAACTCGATTTTTGAACAGCTCTGTTACACCGCCAATTCCTTCCTCAAGATATTCGCTGACAACGTTTGTTTGCTGAAAGTCGTTATGTGAATTGTATACGACAAGCGGGATACGATTAATAATTTGAAATCGGAACGATTTGCTGATCGAGTAATAAGATGATTCTGCAACATCTGCTGTGAACTCAGCGATCTCTTCTCCACCCTGAGTAAAATATACATCAAAGTGTGAAGATTGAATAAAATACCAATCGAATTGGTTGTACTGGATTTTATTTTTTCCGAAAGAAGTTCCCTGGGCTTGGACTGGGGTAACAGAAAACAACAAGAGCGACACGCTGCAGATGATGATTATTATTTTCATAGAGATTTTCCTCAAAGACTTACTGTTTTAAATTACAAAACAGCAGAAGCAAATGCAAAGTTTCTGCGCCCTATATTGAATGTTTGTTTTTTGGAGGTCCCCTAAGTACCTCCTTCATCGAACCGGTGCGATATCCCTGTAAATCGATAGTGATGTAGGTAAATCCGAGCAGTTTCAATTCCGATATTATCTTTTTCC
>JACQYX010000267.1 GCA_016207985.1 Ignavibacteriales bacterium
AAGGTGTATTACTAAGACAAATTATTATAAATTAACATTTCTCAAGGGCTTTTGGATGAGAGTTCAATTGCCCTTTATATTTCCACCAGAGGCGTGCTTGCCTGAAGCAGGCAAGTAATTATCATTCATTGAATATAATCTAGAAATTCAAATCATTAATGACTTCTAATTTCGCTAAATATTTTGTATTAAGAAAATATGAGGAAGCCGCATCAGTAAAAATTTTATAAGAATTCTGCGTTTTTTCGAAAAAGATTTCTTGGAACTTACTAGCACAAAAGTTAACTTACAGCATAACCGAATTCAAGTATTAATGACTAACAAAAGAATTGACATAAAGAAAGTGAAGTAAGGATAATAAACAAAGAGGTGTCTTAAAATAATAGAGGCACGTATAATAGCAACTGAATATTTGACAACCCACTTGCAATCCTTAAATAAAGGTATGAGGTGGGTTTTTGTGTTTTATAACAATTAAAAAATCCATTAAAGCTATGCTAAAAATTTTAGTGATTGTAATTCTATTAACACCGATATGTATATATTCACAAATTGATACAACACTCAAGGAATTTTATCCACTAAAGGTTGGTAACCTCTGGCAATGGAAACAATACGAATTTTGGGGAAGTTATCTTATCACTTGTCGAATAACTGGAGATACAACTTATTCAAATGGAAAACATTATTTTATTGGATGTGATGATGTCCGCATAGATAGTTTTATGAGAATAGAATTTTATAGACCCTACTTAGGAGATACATGTGGTGGAGTAGATCAAGAATTGAACATATACCGTTTGAATGAACCAGTGGGTGCGATATGGAAGCTGTGTGAAGATATTGCTATAACTTTGTGTCAAGCTTGGTTCATGCGTTTTGATGGAATATTTACTGCCACTATTTTTGGACAACCCCGGCAAGTAATGCGCTTTACACCTGGTGCATACTGCAGTAACGCTGGTGACACGGTCTGGTTAAATGTTGATTGGCTTCTTGTGCGCGGCATTGGTGTATATCGAGAGCAGACGATCGAGTACAAATACCGAGAACTTACAGGGGCCATCATCGATGGTGTGCAATATGGTACAGTCGTTGATGTAATTGATTCACCAGTTGAAATTCCTTCTTCATTCTTGCTTAAGCAAAACTATCCCAATCCATTCAATCCCTCTACGGTAATTGAATATTCACTACCAGAAGCAGCGTATGTCGTGTTGAAAGTTTACAACATACTTGGTGAAGAGGTCGGTACACTGGTTAACGAGATTCAAGAAGCCGGATATAAAGCAGTCCGATTCTCCGCCGTAGGCGGATCCGCCTCTGGCGGAGATGCAAGCAATTTGCCAAGCGGTGTCTACATTTGTAGATTATCTGCGAATGGTTCGATAGGATCAACCTTTACTGATGTGAAGAGAATGATAATTCTCAAATAGGCTCGCTGTTTTGGTCTATGTCACCTATGGGCACTCGAATAATTACTCGGGTGCCTTTTTTTAGAAGATGTGTCCGAAGTTCAGATAGAAACCTGTCGTCTCTTTTCCTAACCCTAAATCTGCGCGAACAATGAACGTATCGAAGTGAAATCTTATACCAATATTTGGATTTGATGACCAGTGCGATAGATCGAGCTGCTGTATTTTATTCCATACCTTTCCAAAATCGTAACCTGCGACACCACCAAACCGCCAAAAGATTGGGAATCGAAGCTCAATGTTCCCAACTGTAGAAATTTTATCTAAATACCTCTCCTGTGGCGATCCCCGTAATGTATTACCGCCGCCGATGGGTAAAAGTATCTGGATCGGCAGATTGCTGCCGTAAAGGCACTGCATACCAAACCGAATTGCGAGTATGGTTTTTGGATAATCGAACAAGATTGAATAGTGCTGTATCCCAAATCCAATTCTTAGGAATGAGACATTCGATGCGTTCCATTTGGGAGATACCTCTATCTCACTATTTATAACAAGTCCGCGACTCGGATTAATAAAACTGTTCCTTGAATCGAATCTGAATGTGCTGAAAAAAGATGTGAATGTCGCCCTTGATGCATTCAGTAAAGGCGGCTGTTCGGCTAATCTACTTCCGGATGAAAAATTGAAATTCATCGATGTTCTATATCTTGCACCTATCTGTCCTACAAGTTTTTTAGAGAATCCCCGGCTCACTGTCATAGATATTTCCAGCGGCTCTCGAGTATAGTATTCACGATCTTCAAATCGAGATGAATTTCCAATTCCGAAATAACTGTATTTTATCCATTTGTCATAATCGACTGTGAAATCGATTGCGAACGGGTAAACCTTACCTTGCCGCAGCTCGAAATCGGGAATCGAGAAAATAAATTTGTACCATCGCTCGCCTTTCGTACTGTTGAAAAGAACTATATCAAACGATTCATTCACACCGAGGGTATTCAAGAGAAATCCTTTCACTCCATAACCGAATCCTACGTCAGTGTCGTATGAAAGAATGGGGAGCGGCTCGATTGTCGATTCGGCGAGTGGAACTATCGTTGTTAATTCTTCAGGAGAATTGTTAAGAATTTTTTTGATCTCAAGATCTGCCTCTACACCGAAATGGTCGGATGCTTGAACATCGTTTATAATTGAGTCGAGTACGATTTTGCAACTTGAAATTGTTTCAGGTAAGAAATGATCACTGAGAAAAATGTGATCGATTTTTCGCTGTCGCCCGTCGTATAGAGCTGTGAGTTTTTCGTATTCGGTTTTTTGGCTTCCATCTAAATTTATTGTTGATGTGTGATGGGAAATATTTTTGTTGCGTTTTACATCCCATGTGTATTCTAGAATGGGAGGATTTATTTTACCTGTTAAATTGTTCTGTGTGTACGCATCAATGAATTTACCAGAATCTTGTAGTAAAAGGATTTCAGGGTTTGTGACTGAAGCGTTAAAATCACCTGCTATAATGATAGGTATTTCAGCGGGGAGGTCTTTGATTTTACTGAGCAGTTCTTCAACTTGGTCTTTTCGTTTGCTGCTTCTTATCTCCACTGTTCTCATAAGGTCTTTTAAATCACTCTCGTTTTGGTCCTCTGTTTGGTATTGTTTTTTAAAATCATTCAATAAAAGAGAATCCATTGGAACATCTGCCGAGAGATGAACGTTCACCAGATATATTGGAACGTTATTGACATGAATTTTTCCTAAAAGAGCAAAGTTCGATTCGTCAAAATGAATCGTAAATGCATCGCCAAATAATCCGAACTGTCCGGATAGTTTGCATGCATCGAATTTCTCAAGCTGATATCTATGGTGTGCAAGAATTGCTATTCCTTCTTTAAAATTCGTCGGAATTCCCAAAGGACCAAATTTTATTCCCGCTATACATACTTGGTGAATTTCATCGTAATCTAGTGAGTCAGCCAAACGAGAGGTGTAAGATGCAACCTGATTCGCTTCTTGTATGAAAATAATATCGGGCTGCAGCGTTCGGATTTGTGTCAGAAGTGCATTGAATCGAAGATCTCTTCTTTCCGATGGCTCGTATTCTCCGAACTGCCAGAAACCGCAGTAGTCAAGTCCCGACCAGACGTTGATAGTTAATATTCTTAATGTTGGCTGAGTTGACCATACTGGAAAAACACCAACGAGTAGTATGATGGGTAGAAGAAAATATATTTTTAATTTTAACATATATTAAAATTGTAATACTTCTTTATTTGATTTCAAAAATAAAAGAGGCAACTCTTTTTCATACATATGAGATGTATTAAAACTTTATGATTTCGAACATACCGTCAGCATTTATGAGGCATCGGGAGAAAATATTTTCTGAGCTTTTATCATCGAACGGTATTTTCTCCGGGCTTCGAGATTTAATTTAAAAATTATTCCGGCATCAAACAGGTTAATCACCATGGTTCGTCTAATTATGTTTGAAAACCTAGTCAGTTTTCCGAAGAGTTGTAGATACCTATTCTCCAGTTCATTAACAGTCAGTTTCTTGGGTGTGAAGTACGCGAAACTGCAAGGAACACTGAACTGTGGCATTTTCTCAAGATATTGATCAAACATTGTAGTGGGTAGACGGTTTTGGTATGCCAAAGTATTTTCCAATGGAGTGCCAGGAACAGGGAAAAAAATATGAACATAAGGAACAGCTATCTTAGTGTCGCGGCAAAATTTATACACCATTTCGAATGTGTCTATATTATCCTCATCAAGACCTAACATGAAAAATGCGCCGATATGAATGCCAGCGTTTCGTACCTGTCGAAGCTGGTCGGCATAGCGGTAAGTATCAAAGGATTTGTTTAATTGAATCATGTTGTTTTGATCTAAGGTCTCGAGTCCGAAAAATAACATGTGGCAACCGGCTTTCCGCATAAGTCTCAGCACTTCTCGATCGTCACCGATATCAATTGTGCATTGTCCTCCCCATCGCATATGAATTTCTTCTGATAGAATACGTTCACACAAGCGTTTTAAATATGTTCGATTGTTATAAAGGTTTGCATCAAGAAACACAATTGGGCGGTGGAAAGTATGAGCCGAACGTAGATCAGTGATGACATTATCTACGTGTCGTACACGATAGTGACCAGAAAATATTGGAGTGTAACAACAGTAAGAGCAGCTATAGCGACACCCAAGACTTGCAAGGGCTGGGATGAACCACATTTTCTTATTCCTGAAAACAGAATAATCAAATGGGAAATCGATGTTCATTCCACAGTGGTACTCGGCTTGAAGATTTCCAGATTCAATATCTTTAAGAATCTCTGCCATTTTCAAAGGATTGGGATATCCATAGAAAACGCTGTTGCATACCTGGCGCATTAATTGATCACTCAAGTCATCCATATGTGCACCGAATATAGAGATTTTACCTTTTCTTTTAAACTTAAGAGCAATATCGACTGCGTGTGCGATATCGTATCCCGTCGACGTGATTAAAATAACAGACGCATCGGAATTAAAATCAACATCATCGCAGTATTCGAGACCGAATTGTTTTTCCCAATCGGTGGGTATTGTGGCACTCAATAAGGGCAAGTTATAAGAATAGTTGAATATTGGAAATTCTTTAAGCAGTGTCCCGTCCATCAAACGATAAGTAGGTTGAATGATATATATTTTCTTTTTCATGTATTCTCCTGTAGATTTTTTGAGGGCAATACTTCGCCTAACTTATCGAAAGTTGTCAAAAAGCGTTTCATTTGATAAACATTGCAGCCGTAGTCAATAGAGATACATAAAAGTAGAAAATACCAAAGCGTAAGTCGATTATGAGATGTCAGTTTTGTTTTTATCATTTCGTCCATTATAGTTCATTCCTTTTAATATTCAACATGTTATTACCAATCAATGTTTTCCATATTAACCTGAAGCTGCTGTTATGGCAGATTATTTAAAATCAAGACTGAGTAAGAAAATAAGAGCTACACTTAAAACAATACCCAGACCAAGTAAAGACGATCTCCACACAGAGAATCTCCTAACTTCTATATCTTTTATCTTTTCAAACGGGATCCTTCCACTGAATAAGAGGTAATCAGGGAAATCCCTCTGCAATCCGATACACCAAAGTCCAACTCCTTTTGCTGAATCAACAACGATGTAATCTCCTTCTTTAAATCTCACTAATGAACTATCCTGCAGGAGAAAAATCAACTGAAGAACTGAAATCACCTTCGACCAACCGACAGATATCTTCACATAGTCGGTATCACAACGTATCGGTGTTATTATTCCTTGGAACTCCTCATAGGCTGTCGAGTGTTTGTTTACCTTCTCTCCAACACCGAAGACGAAACTTGATGGTTGAAGGAACTCAATATAATGGAATGGCTCGACTTCAATCTCATTACCATCTGTAGTTGTAATCAGAATCGCGCGATCTGGTGGTGGCAGTATCCAGGCACCATTTTCGTTTACAACCGAAAAGTATGAATAACATCCTTCTAATATAATCGAGGAACAGAGTGCTATGACAATAAAAGATTTCATGATCGCATATCACCATTCATTAATTCTGCTTATCTAATTAATATTAGCTTCTTTGTATCTATGAATGAACCCACCTGCAATCTATAGAAATAAACTCCACTCGGTAACTTGTCAGCATCCCATCGAACCGTGTACGATCCGGGCTGTTTCATCTCATTCACTAATGTTACCATCTCCTGTCCTAGAGAATTATACACTTTCAGTGTTACAAATGATTGATTCGCAATGGTAAAAGAAATGTTGGTAACAGGATTAAACGGATTCGGATAGTTTTGCATCAGCATGAAATCACTTGCGGTGCTTATTGGATTTTCTTCCACACCAGTCATAATGTAATTCAACATAACTTGAAACACTGAAACAGTATGTATAGCAAGATTCGTTGGCGTAATACCAAAGAGAGATTCCAAATACCCAACAACTTGGTCGCTGCTCACGATACTATATATTGATTCGGGCTGAAGAGGAGTTCCGTTAATCCTGACATAGCCAAGATGTATTTCACCACCTGTGGTATCGATGCTGTATTCCAATCCCGTCGACTGCATGAGATATTGATAATCGTTGATTTCAGGATGGATAAATCCGAGGAGAGCTTCCAACGCACCATAAATTTCCGCACCGCTAAGATCGAAGGATGCAATCCGGAAACCTAAACCATCTGTTGGATCATAACCATACGGATAGGTACGGAAAAGATCGGCAGGTGAGACAGTCCCCGGATACAGGTTATCGGCCATATGTCCGGTTGCTTCGAGAGCAAAGTCTGCAGTTATTACAAATGGATAATTTAACATTGCCGATGTTACAAGTTCACCCATTGGTGTTTTGAGACTGTCAATTGAAATCGGAACATAATAATATAAATGGTCTGCCGTGAAGAGAGTCCGATATGGATCACCAATCAACGGAGAGTAAGTTGCAGTCACACCATCCTTTAGGTTTTCAACTAGTACTGTAATGTCAGTGTCTCCTGGAGTTGAATTTGTAATTTCTTGTAATGAGTAATCAAGTACACTTGTTTGAATACCATTATAGATAAGTCGGAGCTTACCGACGTAATGATAGTATTCTCCGGCTTGGACTATCGGTATATTATTGACATATACTATTGTTTCTAAAGTAGAATGTGTATGTCCACCGATAATTGCATCTACACCTGTTAAATACTGAGCAATTGTCATGTCGAGCGGAAATCCCAAATGAGAAAGAAGAACGACAACCTGACATCCTGCAGTTTTCAAATCAGCAACTTTCAATAGAATATCCTGAACGAGGTTCGTATCGATAAACACCGGTGCGGGATTACTAATGAGATTCGCTTCGGGAGTCGTCACGCCAATCAATCCCACTTTCACATTTCCACACTGCTCAATTGAATGAGATTGAACGAATGGTTTCAGCATTGGCACGGAATCGAGATTTAATGCATTTGTGCTGATCACCTCGAACGAAGAATCCAATTGTGCCTGATAAAGAATCTGCGCTAACATCTCAGGTCCAGCATCGAACTCATGATTTCCCAAACAGAGAGCATCGAAACCGAGAGTATTGAGAATTTGTAGTTCCGGTACACCGAAGTATGTATTAAACATCAGATCTCCCACCATAAAATCTCCGGTATGCACAAGGATTGGGTTCGGTTCAGTTTGTTTCCAGTCTCCGATCATTGTCGCCGCACGAGCAATGCCCCCCAAATTGCCCCCAGCATACGGTAAAAGGTTGGAGTGTGTATCATTTACATGGATGAACGTTAATGTATCTACTTGAGCGAACATGTCGCCGGCAGATAAGGCAAAACAGAATATTGCCTTTACCAAAATATTTACAAAGCATTTCATAAGAAGTCTCCTTGTGGTTTATTTTTATTGAAATTTAATGTTATAAAACACCAAAGTTGTCATGAAATTGTCAAAGTATTGTAAAGAAATATTGGATTGCATTTGTTGTTGGTTTTTGGATGAGGGAGGGTATGGTTTGGATTGAGAGAAG